>NZ_JBATWY010000220.1:0-21850 GCF_049672945.1 Haloferula sp.
GGCCAAGTTGTTTGCAGAAGGTGGTAGCTTCCCCCAAGGCATAGGTGGCGATGCCATGTTCGTACGGCATCGGATTGGGTTCATTGCCATCGACCAACCGACCCTTCTTTTTGACGCCCATGTCGACGAGATAGGTGATGGCTTTCAATACGGTTTCGCCGTACTTCTCCGAGAGTGGAGTTTCGCAGTGTCCGAGGTAGGCAAGAAGAGCCAGGCCGGTCATGGCGGCTCTCTTGTCGCCTGTCCAACTGCCGTCCGGGTTCTGGGTCTTCTGGAGCCAGTCGAGTCCTTTGACGACGGCCACTTCGCACTGCTCGGTGCCACCGCTTTCGAGGAGTCGGGCCATGCGGTCCTCTGGCGAGCAACGCTTACTCATGGTGGAGGGGATGGCGCCGAATCCACCACCGCCGCCGCCGTCGCCACCGGAGCCCCATCCGTCACCGAAGTCATCTCCGTCACCGAAGTCGGTTGAGGGTTCCGGGATGTCGACATCGGGAACCGGGACGGCTGTGGGCGAACTTATGTTCGCGGCGATGACCTTGGCCATCGAAGAGGAGGGGGCGGAAGGTTTGCGTTCGACGCTGTTGGTCATCTTCTTCTGCTCGATCTGGTCCTCGTCATTGACGGTGGCGGAGTAGCTGACGATGACGGGGGTCTCCTTGAGGAAGGGATCGAGGAAAATGAAGGCGAGAATGAGTCCCAGCAGGACGAGCACGAGGAAGGAAACGACGATTGATGAAATCGTGGAATTGCGGCGCTGGGCGTTCAGGCGTGCCTGAGCTTCCGGGCTAAGTTGGGCGTGGAGACTCATGAGTCAGATGAAAAGGGGAAGTGGATTCGATTTGGAAAAGGTAGATCGGGTGGGAGCGTTGACCAGTCGAAAAACAGTCCCCATCTCGTTAACCCACTGCGGCAAACGTGCGAATTCGCCATTTCTTAGGAGGAATGGGGAAAATTCTTGTGGCTGGGGAGAACTTGTAAACCTCTCCCGAAGCTCGGCCATTGACATGTTGAGATCTGTTTGGCGGGACCGCTCCAGAATCTGAGATGGACGGTGCCGCTGAATGGATCGGGTCTGGAGAATCATTCAAAAACCCATGAAAAATCCAAGAATAGGATCAGGTTTCACCCTGGTCGAACTGATGGTGGTGGTTGTGATCATTACCGTATTGGCGTCGGCCGTGTTTTTGTTTTCAAAACGGGCCATCAATCGGGCAGAGAAGATGGCGGCGATTCAGCAAATGCGCGATCTGGGTGCAGGGTTGGAGGGCTATATTGCGGACTACGGGCGCGCGCCGATTCCAGGCGGCAAGGCTCCGGGCATCAATCGAGACAAGGAACCTGGGTGGGATACGATTTATGGGGACCCGCCGCAACCGAAGCGCAACTATGGGAACGAGGCGATCATCGGTGCACTTTCCGGGGATGGGGCTTCCGATTTCAGAATGGACAACGGTGAAATTTTTCGAGCCAAGCAGCTGAATCCGAAGGGCAACCAGTACCTTCGGTTTCCGTTTTCAAAGGAAATGAAGAACGGGGTTGGCGAAGACGGGCGGCTCTATGATCCGTGGGGATTTGAGGTTGTCATTGCGATCAATTCTCATGCACTTGGGAGTCCACCGGACGAACGCAGGCTCGATACCTACGGCTTGGGTGAATGGACTGATAAGAAACCTCGTTTTGAGCGCTACGCATTTTGGTCCTACGGGAAGGATGGTATGAAGGATGAGTCCCTTTCGCAGTCCGACGACGTGGCGTTTTGGTAGCCCTTGTGAAGGCTTGGAGCGCGGCTATCGATTACTCTTTCTCGGCTTCCTTGGTGGGAGTCTGGTAGTGATCGATGATTCGGTCGGCCACGGTGCCTTCGATCAGACCGGCGGACTCCAGATCTTTCGCGAGGCTTCGAGCGGCGGCGGTTTCAATTGCAGTCAACTGGCGCTTGGTGCCGGCACGGTCCGAGGGGAGGATTTCGAGATTGGGGATGATCTTCTCCATGCCGGGTGAGATTTCAGGATCAATCAATGGAAGGATGATGGGGGAGCCGCTCAAGGTGATGGGCATCCGGCCGTCTTCAAGGTCTACGATCAATACGGGGTCGAGAAGCTCCAGTCGTTTGGCGGCTTCGTAGGCGCTGGTCAGGGTGTTGCGGACGAGTTTTTCCTTCACGGGGTAGTCGCGAGTGCGCGTTTCGCCGAAGGAGTCCATCTGATCGTATTGGAACACGCGGTCAAAGAGATCGGTGGGGGTCAGCCCGAGTTGATCGGCTCTGTACATCAGGGCGATGCTGCGGAGCAGGGTTGCCTCCGCGTCTTCCGCTTCGAATTGACGGTAGAAGGAGGAATCGGAGGTGGCCCCCTGGAGTTCGGCGACGATCTCTTTCTTCACCACATAGCGGCGGTAGTGTTTGTGAACAAAAAGGGAGCCAACCAGCAGGGCGATCAACAGGATCGAGTAGCGGAGAATATCAGTGATACGGGTGTCCATCAGGTCCAGATCGATTTGGTTTTCTTGGGTTCTTCAGTGACTTCAAAGGTCCGTCGCTCACGAGCATGGAAGAGGGCTTCTTCGCGAGTGATGTAGCCTTGTTCGAGGAGGGCGGCAATCGATTGGTCGATGGTTCGGTTGCCGTCCTGGTAACCGATCTCCATGAGCCCGACGAGTTGCTCGAACTTTTTCTCGCGAATGCAGGCGCGGATCCCGTGATTTGCCCGAAGGACCTCGGAAGCGAGCACGCGGCCATTGCCATCGGCACGCGAGATCAGACGCTGGGAAACGATGCCTTCGATCACGCTGGCGAGTTGAGTGATGATTTGTGCCTGCTGGTCGGCCGGGAAGACATCGACGAGGCGGTCGACGGACTGGGGAGCGTCGAGGGTATGAAGGGTGGCGAGCACCAGGTGCCCGGTTTCCGCGGCGGTGAGGGCGATGCGGATGGTTTCCAGATCGCGCAGCTCGGAGACGACGATGACGTCGGGGTCCTGGCGGAGCGCTTGGCGCAGGGCGATGGGGAAGCCTCGGGTGTCGTGGCCGACTTCGCGCTGCTTGATCAGGCAGCTGCTGTGCGAGAAGACGAACTCGATGGGGTCTTCAATGGTCACGATCACCCCGGAGCGGGTCTCCGAAATCCGGCGGATCATGGCGGCGAGACTGGTGGTTTTGCCTGATCCGGTGATGCCGGTGACGAGAACCAGTCCGCGGCGCAGGTTGCAGAGGTCGGCGACGACGGAGTGATGCCCGAGATTGTCGAGCTCCGGTATTTCGTCGGGAATGTGCCGGAAGGCCGCCTCATGGCTGCCGCGGACGACGTGCACATTGCCGCGGAATCGGCCGACCCCTTCCAAGTGGAGGGCGTAGTCGAGTTCCCAATTCTCCTCGAGGCTGGAGCGCTGGGTCTCGCTCAGGGTGTCATCGATCAGGCCCTTGACGGTCTTGGGGTCGAGGTTGAAGTCTTCGAGCGGCACCAGATTTCCTGAGACGCGGGCCGCAGGAGGCGCCCAGCCGGAGAGGTGGAGATCGGAGCCGCCGAGTTCGACGGCTTGACGGAGGTAGTCGGTGATTTCTCGTGCTTGGCTCACAGTGGTTCGTGGGTGGATTGGATCAGGAAATACCACGCAGGGCACGGTCGAGATCCTGAGGGCGATCGCAGGCGGATCGAGCGGTCTCGGGATCAATGATGTTCTGTTCGACGGCGGCGACGAGGTAGCGGATGAAGGAGCAGGCGTTGTCGTTGGAGGAGGAGGTGACGTGGTCGCGCAGCTCGTCGAAGGATCCTTCGGCGATCCATTTGCGGGTGATCGAAGCATTCTGGAAATACTCGAGAACCGCGACCTGCCCGCCGTTGATGCGGGGTAGTAGTTGCTGGGACATGACACCGATGAGTTGCTGGGAAAGCAGGCTGGCGGTGCTGGAGGTGTGAGTGGTGATCAGGCGGGCGATGCGTTCGAGGGAGGTGGAAACTCCGGCGACGCCGGAACCGTGGAGGGTGGAGATGACCAGATGTCCGGTCTCCGAGGCTCGCAGCGCGGAGAGGGCGGATTCCGCGTCGCGGATTTCACCGAAGAAGATGACGTCGGGGTTTTGGCGAAGAGCCTGCCTGAGCGCGATCTCGAAGTCGCCGGTATCATGATTCACCTCGCGCTGGGAAAAATAGGACTGCTCGTTGTGGAACAGGTATTCGATGGGATCTTCGATCGTGACGATGTGTCGCGAGTGGTGGTGGTTGATCCAATCGAGGCAGGCGGCGACTGATGTGGACTTGCCGGATCCAGTCGGGCCGCTGAAAAGAATGAGGCCGGAGCGTCGTTCCAACCAGGAGGTGAGGATCTCACCCGGCAAGCCAAGTTCCTCGAAGGATGGGGCGACTTCTTTGATCGGGCGCAGCACCAGCGCCAGGCGGCCGAGAGTGCGGTAGGCATTGAGGCGAAGTCGGCCCACGCCTTCAACCTCGAAGCTGGCATCGCCGTCGTTCTGGCTTTCGGGTTCGAGTCCGCAGGTGCGCCAGATTTCGGCGATGGATTCGTGGTCGAGTGCTTCGCCATGGGCGACGATGACCTCGCCATTGCTTCGCACCCGCGGGCGGTCGCCTTCGACGAGAAAGACGTCGCTGGCACCTCCGCTGAAGGCGGTGGAAAGCAAATCGAGGAGGGCGGGTGTCACGGCTGGTCGGAAAGCTAGCGGTTTTGACCCCGGCGGAAAGGGAGAAGGTTGGAGGTGACGTGGAAAGTGGACGCGGAGAAAATTCTGAGCTGAAACGATTTGGGTTTGGGTTTCTCTGGGGAAAGAAAAACCCCGGAAGCTTGAAGCTACCGGGGTCAAATGGGTTTTTTGAAAGTGGTAATCAGGACAGGAATGACTCCGCTGCGCTCCGTCCATGCGAGCTTGCAGGCTGGGCCTGACCGGCTTGTCGCTCACTTTGGTTCGCTTCGATGCATTCAAACCAGGATGCTCCGGGACCCTCTGCGAGGCCCCTCCGCCTGGGTTCGCTTCCTGTCCTTCACCTATTGGTGCAAAGAAAAGCCCCGGCGGTCTGAACCGTCGAGGCTGGTCTAATCTGAAAGTGGTACTCAGGACAGGAATCGAACCTGCACGGGCGCAATGCCCACTAGATCCTTAGTCTAGCGCGTCTACCAATTCCGCCACCTGAGCTTTGAGTGATTGGTGGGCGCGGATTTAGGGACGCTGCCGGGTGATGGCAAGAGAATCTTTGTTTGAATTCGAAATCTTTCATTTCGCATCAAGACTTGCCAGACCGACTCTGGCAGGGAGCATGGGCGCGCTTCTCATGGAACCGATACGAGCCGACAACATTATCAAGAAGTTCGGAACTGTCACCGCGCTCGATGGAGTGAGCGTGGAGGTGGAGGCGGGGGAGCTGTTTTTCCTTCTGGGGGCTTCCGGTTGCGGGAAAACGACGCTGCTGCGGTGCATCGCGGGGCTGGAAACGCCGACTTCCGGCCGAATTCTTTTCGGGGAGAAGGAGGTCACCTCGCTGCCACCTCACAAAAGGGAAGCAGCGATGGTTTTCCAGAGCTACGCGCTGTGGCCGCATTTGAACGTCGAGCGGAACGTCGCCTTCGGCCTCGAAGAAAGGAAGGTCTCCAAGTCCGAGATCCAGCGACGAGTCGGTGAGGCTCTCGAATTGGTCCATCTCAGCGGCATGGGCGATCGCGGGATCGATCAGTTGTCCGGTGGGCAGCAGCAGCGGGTTGCCTTGGCCCGGGCGCTGGTGGTTCGGCCGAAGTGTCTGTTGCTGGACGAACCGCTTTCAAACCTCGATGCCAAGCTGAGGATCGAGATGCGCCGGGAGATTCGTCGGATCGTCAAGGAGGGGGGGCTGACGGCGATCTACGTGACCCACGATCAGGAAGAGGCGCTGGCGATGGCGGATCGAATGGCGATCATGAAGGCAGGCCGCATCGAGCAACTCGGACGGCCCGAGGAAGTCTACCGTGATCCGCACTCGTCTTACGTTGCGGGATTCATCGGCGAAACGAATTTGATCAAGGGAAAGGTGCTGGATATCCGCGATGGTTTCGTCAAGGCCGAGACTGCGGCAGGGCCCTTGGTTGGGAGGTGCACCGATGCGAATTGGACGCCAGCCATTGGAGATCAGGTGACCCTGTCCGTCAGGCCGGAAGCTTGGACGATCGATACGGCGATTGGAGAGAATCCGATTGAGGGGACCATCGTCGATCGGAGCTACCTCGGGCAGTGCATTCAGTATGACTTGAGTACGCCGGCCGGGAATCAACACGTCGTCGAACTCAACCCGCATCGGATTCACGAAACGGGGGAGAATCAGGTCCGGCTTCATGCCCGCCATTCGGATGTCATCGTATTGAAAGACTGAGCCATGCTGAAGCGAGTTCTTCCCGTATTGATTGTGCTGGCGATTGTCGTTGCGGCACCTCTGGTGCTGCGTCGCGACACGCAGGTGGCGGAGGCCAGCGATAGCCAGGACCGCCTGGTCATCATCACGCCGCACAATGACTCGATCCGGAATGAGTTCGGCGAGGCCTTCGCGGAGTATTGGATGAACAAGACCGGGCGCACGATCTACATCGATTGGCGCGCTCCGGGAGGTGGTGGCGATATCCTGAAAGTCATCGATGGATCATTTGCCGCGGCCGAGGAATTGGGTAAGGAAGGCACCGAGCTGGATCTCTTTTTCGGCGGTGGAACGAGGGACTTCATCAAACAGGCATCGCGCGGTCATCTGGCAAAGATCGAAGTCTTCGACCGCCATCCCGAGTGGTTTGGCGACGACGAGTTGCCCGCTGGTTTTTCGGGGGAAACGTACTACGATGAAGATCGTCGCTGGGTGGGGGTCTGTCTCTCCCAGTTCGGCATCGTTTACAATAGCGACGTGCTTGAGTGGATGGGCGAAGAGCCACCGCAGAAGTGGAGTGACTTGGGTTCGCCCAGTTATTTTGGTAAATTGGCGCTCGCTGATCCCACCAAGAGCAGCTCGGTGACCAAGGCATTCGAAATGCTTGTGCAGGAGCAGATGCAGGAAGTGATCCGCGAAAAAGGGGACTCGCCGGAGACGCGGGCTGAAGGGTGGAGCCGGGGGATGAACCTGCTTCAGAAATTGGCGGCGAACGCCCGCTATTTTACCGATTCGGCAAGTAAGATTCCGCATGACGTGGCGATGGGCAATTCGGCTGCCGGGACCTGCATCGATTTCTATGGTCGTTCTTTCGAGGATGCGGTGCGTGACGAAAAAGGGAGGAGCCGAGTGCGCTGGATTTCGCCGCAGGGTGGCACTTCGCTGAACGTGGATTCGATCGCCATTTTTCGGGGAGCACCCCATATGGAAATTGCTCAGGAGTTCGTGGTTTTCTGCCTGAGCGACCAGGGTCAGTTGCTGTGGAACAAGAAGCCAGGATCGCCCGGTGGGCCAAAAGACCGGGCCCTGCGGCGACTTCCCGTGCGTCGGAGTTTTTACACGGCGAAGTGGATGGAGGACTTCACGGATCCCGACGCCTTGCCTTATGAGCGGACCGGGCAGTTCGTTTACCAGCCTGACCTGACGGTTGAGGCCTTCGATACCCTGCGCTTGATCTTCCGTGCGATGTGCATGGATCCCTATGTGGAACTCAAGATGGCCTGGAATAAGTTGGCGGTGGAGGGCGAGGGTGACCTGTCGCTTTTCTATGATGTTTCCGCCGTTAACTACGAGTACGTGATGAACGAGTTGGTGCCGTTGGTGGAGAGCGGGGATCCCATCGATTTGACCCGGACACTGACCAGGATTTCGAAGCAGTTTCGCAACAACTACCGTCGCGCTGCGGAAGGGAAAGGAGATCAGCCATGAAACGGAATCATGCGATCATCGTAACCACTGTGATCAGCTTGCTTTTCCTGTTCTTTTTCATCTATCCGGCCTTGTCGGTGGTGAAGGAGGCATTCCAGAGCAAGGATGGACTGACGCTGGACTTCGTCTACGAGGTCTTTCGTAATCCGGTTTATGTCGAGGGCTTGAGGAATGCGCTGATGCTCGGGGTTGTGAGCACCCTGGCATCCTTCGTGATCGCCTTTCCGCTGGCCATGATTTCTCACCGCTATGATTTCTTTGGAAGAAAGGCACTGGGTATTCTGATTCTCATTCCCCTCGTACTTCCGCCATTCGTCGGTGCGATTGGGGTGATCCATATTCTCGGTGTCACGGGTTCGCTCAATGCGGTAATGATTGACCTCGGTCTGATGGAGCCAACGGGCCGTGTCGACTGGTTGGCGAAAGGTCGCTTCTGGGGGATCGTGGTGATGAATGCCCTCCATCTCTATCCGATCCTTTACATGAACATCGTGGCCTCGCTGGCCAATCTGGATCCAGCGATGGAGCAGGCGGCGGAGAATCTCGGCTGTTCGCCACGCCGTCGTTTGTTCCGAATCACCCTGCCTCTGGCGATGCCCGGGATCTTTGCCGGTGGATCGATTGTCTTCATCTGGTCGTTCACGGAACTGGGTGTGCCGCTGGTGTTCAACTACAGCCGTGTCGCGCCGGTCCAGGTGTTCGACGGCATCAAGGATCT
Organism: Haloferula sp.; assembly: GCF_049672945.1. Classification (NCBI taxonomy): domain Bacteria; kingdom Pseudomonadati; phylum Verrucomicrobiota; class Verrucomicrobiia; order Verrucomicrobiales; family Verrucomicrobiaceae; genus Haloferula; species Haloferula sp. The sequence continues at coordinate 8,535 of NZ_JBATWY010000220.1, forward strand.
CGGCGGAAACCCGGCGCCGTATGCACTGGTGGCGGTGATTCTGGTGATTTCATCGCTGGTTTTCGGACTGACGAAGTTCGTCTTCGGACGGAATCGTTCGACCGCCCAGCCACGCCCGAAGGGTCGTGATTCCGAGATCAAGCTTCGCGGTCTGAAGTCCCTCGGTGCCGCGCTGATTTTTGCCGGGGTGTTTGTGATTGCCTCGATTCCCCACCTCGGAGTGGTGCTGCTTTCCCTTTCCGAAGACTGGTATGACAGCGTGGCGCCCCTTCACCTGACGATGAGTCATTTCACCGAAGCGCTCGGGGATCCCCTGGTGGTGCCATCGATCGAGAACAGCCTGATTTACGCCTCGGTCGCGACCTTGATCGCGGTCATTGTCGGGCTGGCGATTGCCTGGGTGGTGGTGAGGAGTGATATCCGGGGGCGTGGCTTGCTTGACGCGCTGGTGATGCTGCCGCTGGCGGTGCCGGGCCTCGTGATGGCCTTCGGCTATCTGGCCCTTTCACGGGAAGGTCAGCCTTTGCATTTCCTGATCGGTGCTGGCGGGAGTCCGGCGATGCTGCTGATCGTGGCCTATGCAGTACGGCGATTGCCGTATGTCGTTCGTGCTGCGGTGGCGGGCTTGCAGCAGAGCAATCCGGCGATGGAGGAGGCGGCCCGTTCTCTCGGAGCGGGTCCCTGGCGGACTTTGCGTCGGATTTCGATACCTTTGATTGGTGCCAACGTCGCGGCCGGGGCAATCCTTGCCTTCGCCTTTGCGATGCTGGAAGTGAGCGATAGTCTGATCCTCGCGCAGCAGGCGAGGCACTATCCCATCACCAAGGCCATCTACACCTTGCTGAGCACGCTCGGCAACGGTCACGAATTGGCGGCGGCACTCGGTGTCTGGGCCATGGTCTTCCTTGGGATTGCGATTGCAGGGGCGGCTGGAATCGGTGGGAAAAAGGGCGGTCTATTCAAGATGTGAGAGAGATTTCAGGACGGGGGAGTCGCGCGATTCTGCGTTCGCTCAGAAGCTTGAATTTTCCTCAGGTCGAGAGCTTAGGTTGATTGAAGTGTCGGTGGGGGATCCCGAAGATTGGGGACTCGAACCTGCAGAGCCTCCCGCTGATGGAAACGAAAAAAGCGCGCTCCCGAAGGGGAACGCGCTTTTGAATGGGTCAAGCTGGAGAGGTGGCGGAGTTACAAATCAGTCGCTCCTTCGACCCCACCTGCGGCTTCGGCACCGGAGAGTTCGACGGGCTTGTAGCCGCCACGTGCCTTGAAGTAGAGCGCCAGACCGATGTAGGCGATGAGCATGATGATTGGGAAGATCGTGATCTTCGCAAGAGAGCCCTGTTTGGCGCTCTTGACGGTTTCATGGACCTCATCCTGTTTCGCTGGCTCGAGTTCGGCGACCTTTCCTTCGTCCACAGCGTCATAGTTGCCGAGGAAGTAGGTGCTCTCCGTTGACACTTGTTCGTAGGTGCCGGGAAGTTTTTCCTCGATGGCGGTTTGAGCTGATTTTTCCTGCATCGCGCCGATCAGCGGGCCGCCAAGGATACCGACGGTCAGCATGCCGATTCCGGCAATGGAGTTAAGTGTCACGGCGCCACCTTTCGGAAACTGCTCGGCAACGACACCGAGGGTGGTGGGCCAGAAGAATGTCTTTCCAACTCCGTAGAGGGTGGCAGCTGCAAAGATGGCGACCAGGCCGGAGGCGACGGAGAGTGCGAACAGTCCGGCGATTGCCAGCACAGCACAGACGATGAGCAAGCCGATCGGGTTGATGCGATGGACAATGGCTCCGGCGAAGAACCTCAGGATCATCATCAGTGCGGAAGTGTAAACCAGGACCAGCAGCGGGTGCTTGCCGGCGGCTTTGAGCGGCTCCTCCATGATGCCGGTAATCGCTGCGTCGGTGCCGAGTTCCGTGGTGGCGAGAGGCATCATGATCAGGCAGAGCAGGATCATCATCGGACGACCAAGCGAGCGGCAGTAGGCACCGTAGGCGGCGACCGCTGCGATAATGATCACCCAAGTGACCGTGGTGCTCCAACCGAAGACCATGCCGAGTTGCTTGAAGACGAGGAACGAGGCGATGGCTGCTCCAATGATGCCGAATTCAGCGAGCATCTCACGATAGGTCACACCGGAAGCGACACGCTCGTTGACCGGGAACTTGGCCTTGATGAGCATGATCAGGTAGATGACGGCGGGAATCGCGATGATGTAAACCAGCACACGCCAGTCTTCGGCAGCCCTGGCTCCCAGAGCCATGGTGAGGATGCCACCAATGACGAGACCTCCCGGCCAACCGGCGTGGAGAATATTCAGCCACTTCGTTTTCTCCTTGTTGAAAATGGTTGCGACGATCGGATTGATGAAGGCTTCGACGGTACCGTTACCCAGGCCAAGAATGATCGAACCTGCGGTGAGATATTTGAGCGCCAGAGCCTGGGCGGCGAGGAGCTCATCGCCGGCCAGGGCTTCTCCACCCGGATTGACGATGCCGTAGGCCTTCAGGGCGAGGAAGGCGTAACCAATGTAGCAAATGAAGCTGAAGAACATCGCCGCCCGGTAGCCAATCTTGTCGATGATGAGACTGAAAAGAATGATCGAGATGGCGAATGGCCAGATACCGGCTCCGAAGAGTTCCTGAGCCTGCACTTGGTTCAGCCCGAACTCAGCTGGCCAGAGAGAGGGGTCGTTGACAAGGAAGGCTCGACTGATGAATGCGAAGGACGTCGTAACGAGGGCGACGAAGCATCCCCAAAATACGAGTTTCTGATTGGCGGTAGTACTCATGGGTTGGTTTGGTGTAGCCGTGGTTCTTAGAGGGCTGTTGAGTGGGTGACAAGCAAACGTCGTGGCAGTGATGATTTGCGACCTGCGACTTGCGACTTGCGAGCTTGCTACGGGGATGAGCTTTGGTTTCTAGCAGCAATTTTCGGATGGCTCGGACTCGATGCAGGCTCGACGAACTGAAGGAGGGGACTGGTTTTCGAAAGGGATGCCGAAGGACTCGAATGTCCCCGGTCTCGAAGAAAAAAGCCCGGACCTCATGGGGAGGACCGGGCTCTGAGAGTGAGAAAGGGAAGCGGGCAGGATGCCCTCGTTCCCTTATTTCGAAGCAGAGACGTAGCTGGCCTGGGCGGCGCCCTTGGCCATTTTCTTCTGCTTGATCCAGCTCATGGTCGAACGAAGGCGCTCACCGACCTTCTCGATCTGGTGCTTGGCTTCTTCCTTGCGGATCTTGTTGAAGGTCTTGCACCCCCCGTCGGCCTCGGCGATCCACTCTTTGGCGAATTTGCCGGATTCGATTTCCTTGAGCTGCTTGACCATGCGCTTCTTGACGGAGGCATCGATGATCTTCGGTCCGACGGAGACATCGCCCCACTCGGCGGTTTCGGAGATCGAGAAACGCATGCCGGCGATGCCAGCTTCGTTCATGAGATCGACGATGAGCTTCAGTTCGTGGAGGCACTCGAAGTACGCCATCTCTGGTTGATAGCCGGCTTCGACGAGGGTTTCGAAGCCTGCCTTGACGAGGGCGGAGGCACCACCGCAAAGGACGACCTGCTCACCGAAGAGATCGGTGACGGTCTCTTCCTTGAAGTCGGTTTCGAAGACACCGGCACGGGTGCAGCCGACGCCGCGTGCCCATGCGAGGGCGATTTTCTTGGCTTTGCCATCGGCGTCGTTGTGCACGGCGATGAGGCCGGGAACACCTTTCCCGTCGACGAACTGCGAGCGGACGGTGTGACCAGGGCCTTTTGGCGCGACCATGATGACGTTGACGTCGTCAGGGGTGGTGATGGTTTTGAAGTGGACGGCGAAGCCATGCGAGAAGAGCAGGGTCTTGCCCTTGGTGAGGTGAGGCGCGATGTCCTTGTTGTAGACGGCCGCGATCTTGGTGTCGGGCACGGCGACGAAGATGACGTCGGCAGCTTTCACGGCATCGGCGGTGTCCATGACCTTGAAGCCGAGCTTCTTGGCGACTTCGCGCGACTTGGATTTGGCGTAGAGGCCGATGATGACATTCATGCCGCTGTCCTTCAAGTTGAGGGCGTGGGCGTGTCCTTGGGAACCGAAGCCGATAACGGCGAGGGTTTTCTTTTTAAGTATCGCCAAAGTGGCGTCCTTGTTGGTGTAGATCTTCGCGGCCATGATGGTCTGGATAATTTATTCGTGTTGCCGCAGCGTTTTGGCGCGACGGGGCGCGAAAGCTGGAGAAATTGCGGCGAGTTTCAAGTGTCAAGTTTCCAGTTTCCTGATTGGGCGGAATGGAGGAGTGTGCCGGAGTGATGATTGAGAGACCGACAGCGGCGGCCCACCGGGTGGTTTCCGAGGTGGTGAAGGCCGGCGATCTGGTGGTGGATGCGACCGCTGGGAACGGGCACGATACGCTGTTTTTGGCCGGGTTGGTGGGGGATTCCGGAAAGGTGCTCGCCTTTGATGTGCAGCAGGCGGCGATCGCGGCGACACGCGAGAGGGTCGATGCGGCGGGTCTTTCGGGGCGGGTTGAGATGCGGCACGAATCGCACGGGAAACTGCTGGAGCGTGCGGGCCGGGGTCGGGCGTCTGCGGTGATGTTCAACCTGGGCTATCTGCCCGGGGCGGATCATGCGGTGATCACTGAGGTGGGGGAGACGGTCAAAGCCGTGGTGCAGGCCTTGTTCGCCTTGAGGTCGGAAGGGGTGATGACGATTGTCTGCTATACCGGGCATCCGGGGGGTGAGGAGGAAGCGGCAGCGGTGGTGGCGGGTTTGAAGAAGATCCGGGACGAGGGCGGTGTTCGTTTTGAACTGGAGATAGGCGAAGCGGTTAAGGAGAAGGCACCGTTTCTGGTGGTGGTGAGGAAGTTGTAGAGTGGGCTCGTTCTCGTCCTCGTTCTCGTTCTCGTACTCGTACTCGTTCTCGAGTGCTTTTTTCGAGGACGAGGACGACGACGACGAGGATTGAGAATGAGGAGGATGGAAGAAGGGCTTGCCATGCTTCTCTCCATATTGGCTCCTTGGGAGTGATTCGGATCTGTCGATGGATTGCGGTGGCTTTTCCACTGTGGGTGATTCTTGGATGCGTGTGGGCGTGGTTCAGGCCGGCGGACTGGGCATGGGTGGGTCCACTGATCAAGCCGGGTCTTGGGGTGATCATGCTGGGAATGGGCCTGACGCTGCGGGTTCGGGATTTTCGATCCGTGCTGCGGCAGCCGGGTAGCGTGGGCTTGGGAGTGCTGGCTCAGTTCACGGTGATGCCGGCGTGCGGTTGGGCCATTGCGAAGGGATTCGGGCTGGAGCCGGGTCTGGCGATCGGATTGATCCTCGTTTCGTGCTGTCCGGGTGGGACGGCTTCGAACGTGATCTGTTACCTGGCTCGGGCAAACGTGCCGTTGAGTGTTCTGATGACAATGACTTCGACCTTCGCGGCGGTGGTGATGACGCCGCTGCTGACGAAGTTCCTGGCCGGGAGCATCCTGAAGGTCGATGCCTGGGGCTTGTTTCTGTCGATGGTTCAGATCGTGTTGCTGCCGCTGGTGGTGGGGATCGTGGTCAACACCTTGCTGGATCGTTTGAAACATCCGGAGCCGATCCGTCGCTGGGTGGGAGCGCTCGGGCCGGTGCTGAGCGTGTGGATCATCGTGTTGATCGTCGGCTTCATTGTGGGCGCCAATCGGGAGGCGATTTCAGAGGTGGCAGGCGCCTTGTTCGTATCGGTTCTGCTGCTGCATTTGCTCGGCTTTGGCTTGGGATACTTCTTGATGAAGTTTGCGGGGAAAGAGGAGGCGTTCCGTCGGACCGTATCGATCGAGGTGGGAATGCAGAACAGCGGGTTGGGTGCTGCGCTGGCGAAGGAACACTTTTCGCAGTATGCCGTGGCACCGGTGCCAGCGGCGATCTCCGCGGTGTATCACTGTTTGATCGGAAGCGTGCTGGCGGCTTGGTGGGGGAGGGGGAAAGATGAAAAGCTGGAAAGCTGAAATTTGAAATTTGAAATTTGAAATAAAAACGGCCGCTTCCGTTGGGAAGAGGCCGTGTGGGGTGAGGCGAAAGGACTTACAAAGTCCTTTTCCCTGTTAGATGATCTCGCCTTCGTTGAAGAAGCGCTTGAGTTCATCGGCGGCGGCTTCGGGGCTGTCCGATGCGTGGCAGATGTTGCGCATTTTGGCGTCTTCACCCTTGTCGCCGAAGTCGCCGCGGATGGTGCCGGCAGCCGCTTCCTTGGAGTCGGTCGGGCCCAGCAGGTCGCGGACGCGTGTGATGACATTTTCGCCTTGGAGGGCGAGGGCGACAACCGGAGTTTCCTGCATGAAACCACGCACGGAAGGGAAGAAGGGCTTGTCGGCGATGTGCGAGTAGTGCTCGGCAAGCAGCTCGTCGCTGAGTTCCATCAGCTTCATGCCACGGATCTTGAAGCCAGCCTTTTCATAGCGGGCGAGGACGGTGCCGACGAGGCCTTGGGAGACGGCGTCAGGCTTGAAGAGAATGAGGGTGGTCTCAGTTGACATGGTGCGGAGGTAGGTCGGAGGGGCGGATTAGGCAAGACTTTTGGCGGAACACAGGGAGAGGACGGGTTGCCGGTGCGACACTTCGAATCCTTGGGGATGGGTCTGCTAGAGGGATGAGGCGATTTCGGCGGCGAGGCGGGCGAGGAGTCGCGACTCGGCGGCGGCGAGTTCGTCGTAACCGTCGGCTTGAAGGGCTTCGGTGCCGGACCACGATTTGGAACTGACCATGCGTCGATCAGGCAATGAGTAGACACGCCAGGCGGCTTCGATGAAGGCGTCGCCATCGGCCGTGCCGTGGAGTTGGCGGATGTCGACACTGATCTGGTAGCGAAGGCCGCTGTCATCGGCCCAGGGGTAGGTGCGGACATTGCCGGTGCTGAGTCGACGGCCGAGGTTGGCGGCGAGGACTGATGAGACATTATCTTCCAGATCGCCTGCCCAGCGATGGGATTCAGCGATGGCGAAGCGGTTGCTGCCTTCGCGAAAGACGAGATTGGGTCGGTCGAGATAGGCGGCGATGGAAACCGGTCCGACTCCGATCCCTTGGCCTCCACCCGAAGGTGCCGGGCCTTCCGGCGTGAGAAGATAGTAGGACTTGGATGGCGCGCAGGAATTCAACTGAAGCGCGAGCGCGGCGAGGACTCCAAGTTTGATGAGAGAGGTTAATCGGGGCATTCGAGATTGGAGGTGGAACGGTCAGCGTTTGGCGCGGGGGATGGGGTCTCCGGAAGAGTCGCGTCCGAAAAGCAGGGAGTTGGGTTTGTCGTCGATCGTGTTGGTCAGTTGGTCGAAGGAGCGAAGGGCGGAGCGGAGTTCGTCGAGGGTGCGGCGTAGATCACCCTGCATGGCCCCCGTCGGTCCCAGCGATTCCACGGAAGTTCTGAGTTCGACGAGTGTTTCATTGAGTTCCGTGGTCACGTTTTGGGTTTCATCGGAACCCAGCAGCTTCTTCATTTCATCCAGGGTGGATTCAATCGAGGCCATGGTGGTGCGGGCTTCGGCGACGGTTTTAGCGGTCTCGTCTGCGGCGTTTCCGAACTTGGCCAAGGTATCGTCGAGCGGCAGGGCCTGGATCTTGGCGAGGAGGGCGTTGAGCTTGGCTTCGACCTGGGCGAATCCCGATGACTGGGTGGGGATCACATCATAGTCTCCGATCTTGCCGAGCGTGGCGGGAGCGGCGTCCGGAACGAAGTCGATGTCGATGAACATGGCACCAGTCAGCAATGAGGCGGTGCCGAGCTTGGCGCGAAGTCCTTTGCGCACGGCTTCGGACAGCAGCAGAGTGCCATCGGATTGATTCTCCGTGGCCCGCCGCAGGGTGTTGGTGTCGAACTCGATCACCACGGGCACGCGGGAATCTCCCGGAGGCGAATGCTTGAACGAGATCTCGACGACGCGACCAATCGGGATGCCACGGAACTCGACGGGAGCCCCGCGATTGAGTCCGCGCACGGTGCTGTCGAAGAACAGCAGGGCTTTCTGATCGACGTCGAAGGAGGCGTCGCGAGCGGCGGATTCATCCTCGAAGAGGGTGAAGACCGATCCGTCTTCGGCGGGCTCTCCGACGATGACGCCTTTGGGAACGGAGAATGATGCACCGCCGGTGATCATCGCCTGGAGCGAGGGGGTGCGGAGTTTGAAGCCGTCGGCACCGGCGCTGACATCGATGCCGCTGTTATTCCAGAAGCGGGTGCCGGTGTGCACCTGTTCCGCGTAGAGTTCTTCGATGAAGACTTCATAGCGAATCCTTCGGGCGTCGTTGTCGAGCGTGCGGCGCTCGACTTTTCCGACTTCGAAACCGCGGTAGTAGATCGGTGCGCCAACTCCGAGCGAACCCGCTTCATCGGCGACGAGGGTGAGTCGCAATCCGGGCACGTTGGCAGCGGTCACCGGGGGTTCTTCGAGGCCGACATAATGAGAACTTCCATTAGGGCCGTTGCCTGGTTCGAGTTCGATGTAGGCACCGGTGAGGATGGTGCCGAGTCCGGAAATATCGCTGGTGGAAACCCTTGGGCGAACGACCCAGAAGCGGGAGTTTTTTCGCAGGAGGTCTTCCGCAGTGGGTTCGAAACGGAGCTTCACATTGACCGATCCGATGTCTTCGGCGAGGGAGACTTTCTCGACCACACCGACGCGGACCGAGCGGCAGCGGACCTCGGTTTCGCCCGCCTTGATGCTGTCGGCCGTTTCAAAGTTGACGGTGACGAGTGGGCCTTTGTCGGCATAGTTTTTCCAAACCAGCCAGGCGGCGAGTGCGAGGGCGACGGCGGGAACGACCCAGACGCTGCTCCATCGGCGGCGTCGACGGATGGAGGCTTGGACTTCGGTGGTGACTTCACTCATGATGCGGATTGGGAGAATCGTCGGTCCCAAAGCAGACGGGGATCAAAGCTCATGGCAGCGAGCATGGTCAGGATGACGACGCCTGCAAAGGAAAGTGCAGCCGGGCCTGGTTTTATCGTCATCAGGGCTCCGAGCTGGACCACGGTGACGAGAATCGCCACGACGAAAACATCGACCATTGACCAGCGGCCGAGAATTTCGGTGAGGCGGTAGAGTTTTCCATGGTTTTTGGGAGAGGCCGGGGCCTTGCCTGAGGCGGCGAGGCAGAGCCAGACGAGCGCGGCGACCTTGAGGATGGGGATCACGACGGAGGCGGTAAAGATGATGATCGCCACGGGGTAGGAACCGCTATTCCAGAAGGTGATGACGCCGCCGACGATGGTGCTGCCGGATCCTCCTGCTGCACCGGCACCGAGACCTTCGACATTCATGATGGGGAGGACCATGGCGGGAACGTAGAGTGCGGCCGAACCGATCAGCAGGGCCCAGGTGCGGTTGAGGCTGTTGGGCTTCCGCAGGTGGAGCGGACTGTGGCAACGTGGGCAATGGCCCTTTGCCACGGGGCTGAGCTTGCCGCAGGTGTGGCAGCAGGCAAGCCCGAGATCGGCGGCGCGCGGTGGGTTCATGATTTCCTTTTCTTGAGGGCGACTTCGATGCGATCCCAGAGCTCGAGGCGGTCGATCCCGGAAAGGGCGGCGGCGAGGCAGATGACGAGGGCGGAAAGGGCCCAGAGCCCAATGCCGAACTTGATCTCGGCGATGTGGCCGAGCTTCAGCAGGCTGACCACAAGTCCGAGCAGGAACACTTCGAGCATGCTCCATGGTTGGAAGAACTGTAGCCAGCGGGTGAGGGTCACGGCACCGGGAAGCACACGGCCGTGCCGAAGGGGGGCAGCGACGTAACAAAGGCTGAGCGCGAGACCCAATGGGGCGACGATGGTAAAAAACACCACGGCCATGCTGAGGATCGGACTGCGGTCCTTGGCCAGGGCGTGCACGGATTGCATCAAGGTAAGCTCAGTGTGGATCCCCGTGGTCGCCATGGTAAGGAAGGGAAAGCCGTGAACCAGTACCATGAGGATCAGGGCAGCGGACGAGTAAGCGGTAGCACGAGCGAGCGAACGAGGGCGGTTCTGGTAAAGCAATTCTCCGCATTGGCCGCAGTGGGCGGCTTCGCCCTCAACAACGGGTGGGGCATTTTGCAAGGTGTCGCATGAGTGACAGGCCACTTGATCCGAACCGTCGGGCCGTGGCCATGACAGGCCGTGGTGCTGACGTTTGAATTCCATGGATACGCCCGGAAGGATCTTATCGTTTCGGCAGGAAACAAGGCAAAGCTTTAAAGAGTGGGCAGAAGGGTGCGCGGAATGCTGCGACGACGGTGCTGTTTGGGATTTGCTTGGAAAGCCGCCTAAGGTGAATCCGGATAGGCACTATGGAAAATTCGACGGTCGGATCGAGGCCGGTAATCTGAAAGACTATGCACATGGACGAAGTGATTGAGGATGAGACATTGAAAGTGGAGGTTCTCGAGACTCTGCGGCGCGCCGTCGTGGAGAAGGACGGGACGGTGGCGCTGGCGGCGCTCAAGACGATCGATTGGGACGATCAGAGATGGGCCGTTTCTCGCTTGTCGGCCGACGAAGTGGAGACGCTGATTCGAATTCTCGGGGCTGAAGACGCGGCGAAGCTGCTCAGTCACCTGGCGGAAGCCCAGGCGGTGGAGGTTCTCGAGGAATTGGAGAGTTCCGAGGCGGCGGCGATCCTCGATTTCATGTCGCTCGAGGAAAGCGGCGATCTGTTGAGGGAACTCGACGAAGTCGATGCGGAAGAAATCATTGCGGGGATTGCCGACGAGGAGACTCGGACCAGTCTGGAAAAGCACGTGGCTTACCCGGATGGCAGCGCCGGAAGCCTGATGCACGGTGGTGCGGTGACCTTTCCGGTTTCTGCGACCGTGAGGGAGGTGCTGACCGAGCTGGGTGAGCACGCGGTGGAATACTCGGACCGCGATGTGCAGTATCTTTACGTGGTCGAAGCTGACGCGAAGCTGGTGGGAGTGTTGCGTCTTCGGGATCTGGTTTTGTCGACCCGCGGCAGGCCGATCAGCGAGCTGATGATTCCCGATCCGCTGTCGGTCAAGGATTCGACCGGGCTGCCGGAACTGGTGGAGCTCTTCGAGCAAAAAAAGTATTTTGGACTGCCGGTGGTCGATGACAATGGGCAGTTGCTCGGCGTCATTCCGAAGGACGCGGTGAGCCGCGAGTCGGCGGAAGAACAGGCCGACATGTTCCTGCAGGCGAGTGGTATCGTGAACGGTGAGGAGATCCGTAGCATGCCCTTGCTCGAGCGTTGCGGGAAACGTCTGGCGTGGCTCGGGCCGAACATTGTTCTAAACTTGATGGCTGCCAGTGTGATTGCAGCAAACGAGGCTACTTTGCGTGAAGTGATTGCTCTGGCCGTCTTCCTGCCGATCGTGTCGGACATGAGCGGTTGTTCCGGAAATCAGGCGGTTGCCGTGAGTATCCGTGAGTTGACCCTGGGTCTTCTGCGTCAGACCGACTACTGGCGGATCGTTCTAAAGGAGGGGGCGGTGGGAATGATCAACGGATTCGTGCTTGGCTGCGTGCTGGGATCGATCGCCGCCCTTTGGAAGGGAAACATCATGCTCGGAGTGGTGGTCGCCTCGGCATTGATGTTAAATACGATGCTTTCCGTACTTCTCGGAGGCATGGTGCCGCTGTTCCTCAAGCGGATGAAGGTCGACCCGGCCCTGGCCAGTGGTCCGATCCTGACGACCTGCACGGACATGTGCGGCTTCTTCCTTGTGCTGACTTTTGCCTCGGCAGCGCTGAGTCAGTTGGCAGGGGTGTGAGGTAGTGTCTGGAGAGGGGAGCGTCGGCGTCTCGCCCGCTTTGCTTCGCTCTCGGGACGGGGTTGATAAGCGGGCGGGACGCCCACGCTCCCCGTTTTGCGGATCGCTATTGGAAATTCGGCCTCAGAGAGGCCTTGCGTAGGTGTTGCAGCGGTTGAACCAGCCTTCGCGCCAGCGGGATTCGCCGCGTGCCGGCGGGGAGTTGTCGATGCGGCGGCCGAGCATGCGCTTGGCGCTGGCGGCGAATTCGGCGGCGGCGGGTTGCCCTGCGGGAACATCCTTCATGTTGCCAAGCACTTGAAGCAGTCCCCAGCCCTGGCCGTTGTAGCGTTCGGCGGCGGAAGTTCCTTCGCCTTTGAAGTTCACGTAGTCGATCAGCGCGTAGGTGCCGTTCGGTGTCGAGGCGACCTTGTTGTAGTTGTTTTGAATGCGTCCGCGATCCGAGGCAGGGGCGGCGGCGAGGATCTTCGGCAGGGCGCCACGTGAGCGTGCGATGATGAAGTCGGTTTGGAGCGGCACAGTGTTGGCGAGCCAGCTGCGCAGGCTGCTCATTTCCGGACCTCGGAAAGCGGACTGGAACTGGGCCTTGCTGGTCCAGGGTGAGTGGCGTTGCAGGGCGACGGCGGGCGGCTGAGATCCCCGCTGGCGGGCAAAGGCGATGAACTGAGGAAAACTTTCCTCAAAGCGGCCATTGAAGCCGGCGGGATACCAGATGAAGTGGCCGATGCCCATCGAGGGAAACTCTTCGCCCGCATTCCAGGTGGTGAGGCCGTCGACCGTGCCGCCGCATTCATTTTGCCAGATCTTTTTACCGATCGCCGACTTCTGAGCGGCGGTCAGGTTCGAGGCAGCGCTCGGGGAGCCCGATGTCCCGCCAGGGGCGGCGGGGCCGCAGGAGGCAACCGAGAGCAGAAGGAGGGCGGCGAGGCAGCGTGCTTGCATGAAAGAGGTTTATCGCCTGACGTGTAGGCTCGCAAGCAGGACCATGAGCAAGATTCCTTGGAAAGAGATATTCAGTTTTTCAGCACAGGATGTGGTGAAGGTCGTGATCACGGCCGTGATCATCATGGTGGTGACCAAGATCCAGATTTTCAGCGACAAGCTCTCGGCCTTGCTGATCGCGCTGCCGCTGACCTCGATCGTGGCGATGGTCTGGATGCGAGCGGAGCGCCCCGATGAGCCGGAGCGGATCGCCGGCCATGCCGAGGCGACTTTCTGGTTCGTGCTGCCGACTTTGCCGATGTTTTTGATTCTGCCGTGGATGCTTCGCCAAGGCTGGGGGTTCTGGCCAGCGCTGGGTGCCAACTGCCTGATCACCGTCGGGTGCTTCTGGCTCACCGTGGTCATTCTGCGTCATTTTGGCACGAATCTGATGCCTTGAGAGCTCACAAGTCAATTTTCCCTTGTCAAAGTTCTGGAACTCTGTTTTCTCCCGCCCTCCGGTCATGGAGGACCGGAAGGCACGGCATGACTCCCGATAATATTATTCCTATCGAGCAGCCGAAGCCTCATTCCCGGTTTGCAGGCACACCCATGAAAAGCGATCTTGTTGAGAATGCGGCGGAAGTTGTGACCGACCCATTGGTCTTGGTAAATATGGTTTCCAAGA
>NZ_JBATWY010000221.1:0-1610 GCF_049672945.1 Haloferula sp.
ACAAGAAACCAATCATGATCGAAGTTCCACCTGCGCGCATTCCCGAGGAGCCCGGTGCGGTAATTCCGCACGCCGGGATCTGTGAGGGGGGCGTCGGGCAACCGACGTCTCTACCTTGATCGCTAAAGAAATGAGCCGAGCTCGCCGCATCATCCTTTTGTTGTCTACAGGATTCCTAGGCAGTTGCTCGCCTGATCCGTTGGCGGGGACATACATGGGACCGCTCTCCGAAGCCATCAGGATTGAGAGCGATGGCCAGCTCCTATGGCAGCCGCCGAAAGGTGATTCTTCGAGTCCCGATGAGTTTCGCTTTGTAGGGATGCTTTCTGAGCCCAACTCATCGGGCGGACGTCGCCTGATACTGCCATCGTCCTCCCCGTATATTGGAACCAACCTTTCAGTTCTGGATGACGGGCAGATTCTCGATCTTGATTGGGATTCGTGGGGACGGAATGGTTCCTCCGATGTCCGCTCTGTCCGCTACACAAAAAGACGAAGCGAACAAGCCGGACATGGCGACGGCGAATAAGCCGCTTTGTTGAATTCGGAGCTTCTCATCGCCGCGCCATTCCTCAAACGTTCGGCCGAGAAATATGAACCAGATTGAGAGCATCACCCAGGTTCAGCGAAGGCCTTACAAGGACATCCTATTCAGTGCGGGCCAGCGGACTGAAGTAGATGCTCCTGTCATCGCATTCTACGAGGTAATGTTGTTTGACGATGCCGGGGTAAGCCGCAAGTTCGATACAGAGATGCGACAAACGCCGCGTGGATTGCAGGTTGATTGGTATGAGGACCTCGATGACTACCTGTTTGCCATCAGCTCTAGAGACGAAGCTAATCAGTTGCGAGAGAAGCTCTCCATGGCCATCTACGAAGCACATGACGACTATGTTTTGTCCGGTTCGGACGCTGGCTGAATAACAAACAACAAGCCGAACAAGCCGGATCAGGACGACGCCTATCAGCGGCCTTGTTGAATTTCCGTTTTGGTGATTCAATCTTCCCAACTGGATCGGAGCGCCGCCGTAATTCACCGGCGCCGCCTGTCCTCAAACGTTGGGCAGAAAAATAGACCATGTTGCGGACTCTTCTATTGATCGGCATAATCGTCATTGCCCTCTTCGTCAGAATCAAGCGGCGCGTTGGAGATGAGACACGCTTCTCACGCGCCATGGCAGATCTGCAGGTGCTCAATTCGAATCAACCAGAGGAGCTTCCAATAGACCCATGGAACAATCCATACGCAAAGGGAGTGATCACCTCAGGGGGCAGTGAGATTACCTACATCTATTCCGAGGGGCCGGACGCACAGTCGGATACACTAGGACACGATCCAGACGACATTACCCCATGGGTATCCTCTGACGCATGGCTCGATCAGGTACACCCCGACCGCCTTAGCCTTCCGATCATCTGGATAGCGATAGGTGCTCTTGTTGGCTCGGCTGTGACCAAGCACGCAACGAGAATCAAAAATGCCCAACAAACCACTGAGGCAGACTGACAAGTGAATTTCAGGCAAATTGTTCGCAGAATTTGGGTTTGGTTTTGCGGAGTTCGGCGATGATGGGAACGAGCGGGCTCGAGGCCTTCTGGAGGGCGTTTAG
>NZ_JBATWY010000222.1:0-3077 GCF_049672945.1 Haloferula sp.
GGCCATGGGTGCTGACGGCACCGCAACGGAAGAACTGACCGATGTATATGTTGTGGGGACTTACTTTGATGTCGTCTTGTATCGGCTTGGGAACCTCATCGTTGTTGTCCTTGCGGCGTTTGCCTTCTGGCCGTCTTTCTTTGCCATGTTTCTCATCGGGATGCTGGCCGGGAGGAAGCGGATCTTCCGCGATGTGGAGAACAACAGGCAATTCCTTAAGCGGGCTTTGGTTCTGGCCGGTATCGTCGGGTTGGTTACCAATTTTATCGGAGCATGGATGTTAGTCAGTGGCTCGGAAAAAGTGGACTACGGGTTAATTTGCCTGTGCACGGGGGTGGTTAGCTTTGGTGGGCCGGTATTAGCGGTGTTCTATGTGGCTGCATTCGTTCTGGTCTTGAACAAAAATCCAATACACGCAGCCTGGATGCTTTTGGGAGCGGCGGGGCGAATGCCTCTAACAAGAGCCTCCTGAATAAGTGGAAGCTCTGGTTTTGGCAGTTCGGGATGCGGGAAAGTTGAAAGCGGGGTGCACGGGTTTCTGTAGTATTGGTGCGAAAAGCGTGCACTTCCCTGTCCGATGACCTGCTGTAGCCAACCCGAGTTCATTGATTTCTACCTGCCTTTCGGCGGGAAACTTTCCTCTCAGAACCGCTGGGTCAAGCTCGCGAGCCTCGTTCCGTGGAATCTTGTTGAAGAACGTTACTCGCGCAGCCTCGCCAAAAGCGGCATGGGCGCACCGCCGTTATCCGGACGTGTCGCCATCGGGGCAATGATCATCAAAGAGCGTCTCGGAGTCACCGACGAGGAGACCGTCGAACAGATTCGCGAGAATCCGTACCTGCAATTCTTCCTCGGCTACCACGAACTACTCAAGGAGGCCCCGTTCGATCCCTCGATGATGGTGCACTTCCGCAGTCGCTTCAGTCAGGAGGACTACGATGAAATCAACACGGCCATCATCCGTGAAGCAGGCGAACCCGAGGTGAAGGCGAATGCCGAGAATGGGTTTCAGAACGAGAACGAGAACGAGAACGAGAACGAGAACGAGAACGAGGGCGAGGGCGAGGGCGAGGGCGAGGGCGAGGGCGAGGGCGAGGGCGAGGGCGAGGGCGAGGGCGAGGGCGAGGAAAGCAAAGAGACGATGAAGAGTGGTAAATTACTCATCGATGCGACGGTGACCCCCGCCGACATCACCTATCCGACCGACCTCAAGCTGCTCAACGCGACCCGAGAGAAGCTCGAACACATCATCGACCTCCTTCATCATCCGCTCATTGGCAAACACAAGAAGCCTCGCACCTACCGGCGCAAGGCACGCAGGGATTTCCTCGCCATCATCAAGCAGAAGCGGCCCGGCGTGAAGAAGGTGCGCAAAGCCATCGGCAAGCAACTGCGCTACGTGCGCCGTGATCTCGGTCACATCGACACACTTCTGGAGAGCGGAGCCGATCTTGGCGATCTGAAATACTATGACTACCGTTGTCTGCTCGTCGCCCACGAGATTTACCGTCAGCAGGAAGAGATGTGGCGTGAGAAAAAGCACAGGGTCGACAATCGGATCGTAAGCCTCAGCCAACCATGGATACGTCCGATCGTAAGGGGCAAGGCCGGGGCGAAAGTGGATTTCGGAGCGAAAATATTGATCGGTGTATCGGGCGGCTACGCCACCCTTCACCGCTTGAGTTGGGACGCCTACAACGAGTGCACCGACCTCGTCGGACAGGTGGAATCCTACCGGAAGCTTCACGGGCACTATCCCGAAAGCGTCCACGCCGACCAGATCTACCGGACGCGCGCCAATCGAGCTTGGTGCAAGCAGCGAGGAATACGTCTTTCCGGGCCACCGACGGGCAGGCCGCGCAAGGAGACCGTGGAGAACGAGGCCGAGCTGGCGGCGATCAAAGCCCAAGCCCGTCAGGATGAGATCGACCGGATCCCCGTGGAAGGCAAATTCGGCAACGCCAAACGCGGCGGGACACTGGCTCGGGTAATGGCGAAGTTGATCCACACGAGTGTGAGCGTGGTGAATATCGGGCTGATCGTGCTCAACCTTGATACCCGGCTACGAGCCCTTCTTTTGTGCCTGCTGAACTGGATTTCGGGAGTCTGTCGCAAGCTCATCGGAGCCCAAGGCGCCTTCGCAAATATAGCAAGAGCTGCTTGGCTGGGAAACTCTCAGGAACTTCGTTTCGTCTCCAGGGCTGCCCGCTCGATGTGCACCGGGACCTGATGACTTTTTCAGGAAGCCCAAATTATTTCAGCAAAAAACCTAATCTGTGATCACCAAATCCATTTTTGACGAGCTTATGATCACTGGTGGGACTCCTTTTGAGTTCTCGGGCATTGATATATCATTGGCGATCCAGTCCATAATCTTCTCCGGTGAAAGGATTGCGAGAGTGACTTGCTTGGCAAAAATAGCCATGTGCTTCAGTTCCATCAAGCGCGAGCGGTAAAGCTCTCCTAAAGTAGCGACACTGATAGACTCTGTGGGAAAGAGTTCGGCGTTGGCGTTCGGGAGGCGTTGAGATCCATGGCCAGTTGATTGAAACAGGTCTTCCCCGAGCGCACCGATTTGAGGAGGCTCAGGAGAAAGTTTTCCGGTCTGAATTTCTGAGAATTTCGGGTTACAAATTTAGTCTTTCTGGCAATTTTCATTCAGGCGGAAAACACTTAAAAGAGAGCGGGCGGTGAGTGGAGTATTAAGCATACCGAGCTTGGCGCCTGGCTTATCTAGCCAAGAGAAAGATCAATTTGTTTTTGTGTGATTAACTTATTTGCAGTGAATTACGATTAGGTTGACGCGAATGAGTAGTCTGTGTGTCATCTCCGTATCCCTTTCGTGGGCTTTGGCAAATATCGGCGGACCTTGACGTCGTTCTTCTGCTCCCGCCCCGGCGTGCTCCGTCCTTGGACGATAAGCTCTTCAAGTAATGCCTGTAACTGAGTAACACGTTCAGGTTGTTCCGCAGCAACGTTCCTTGTTTCGCCACTGTCATTGGCCAGGTCGTAGAGCTGGACGGGTTGCGACTGGTCACCGCCCTTGCCCCAGCCACCAGAACCAGGCCCCGGAATGT
>NZ_JBATWY010000223.1:0-8450 GCF_049672945.1 Haloferula sp.
GACGGGAGGCACTGGACGGAGCGCGCTGCGCAGGACCGGATCATGCTGGTGCGCAACAATCCGGAGACGCTCGGGCATCAACGGATAGTCTATCAGGCCGCAGCACATCCGGATTTCGCGAAGTTTCTCACCAAGAGTGGCGAGCCGGACTTCATTGCCGAGACGTCGAGTGATTCGCGGCAGTACATGATTCTCTATTACC
This sequence comes from Haloferula sp., assembly GCF_049672945.1. Classification (NCBI taxonomy): domain Bacteria; kingdom Pseudomonadati; phylum Verrucomicrobiota; class Verrucomicrobiia; order Verrucomicrobiales; family Verrucomicrobiaceae; genus Haloferula; species Haloferula sp. The sequence continues at coordinate 203 of NZ_JBATWY010000223.1, forward strand.
TGGAATCGAAGAATGCTTTCGCCTGTCGTTCGTGGCGTGGCAGTCAGCAGAGGATGGAGTTTGCCGGACCCTATCCGATGACGAAGAAGGAGACCGAGTTGTTGCAGCAGCTCAAGGAGGGCTCGGTGAGCACGACGGAGTCGGGGATTGCGTCCGGGCGCCTGCTGATGCCTTAGTTCGAGGTGGGATTGTCGCTTCTGAGTTTTTTCCGCAAGGTCGAGCGGTTGATGGAAAGCGCAGCGGCGAGGTGGGATGGTTTTCCGTCGAAACGGCGGAGCAGGATGCGGAGCAAGAGGCCTTCCAGATCGGCGCTGATTCCCTTGTAGTTGGTGTTGCCGCCCTCGAGTTTCTGATCGACCCAGAACTCCAAGGCATGGGAAAGGGCATCGTCCTTGCGCTGATGAGAAGGAGTCCCGGCGAGGTGCTCGGGGATGAACTGGGGAGTGATGATCGGTGTTCCGGCACTGGTAACGAGAGCGTAGCTGATCGCGTTGCGAAGTTCGCGCAGGTTGCCGGGCCAGTCGTAGTGGATGAAGATGTCGAGTGCCTCTTCGTCGAGGCGTGTGTTGGTGTTGGCCCCGAGTTCACCGAGAAAGCAGGCGCAGATGGCGGGAATGTCATCGCGCCGATCCTTTAGTGGTGGCAGGCTGACTTGGAGGATCTGCAGGCGGTAGTAGAGGTCTTGGTTGAAGTGGCCGTCGGTGACTTGCTTGAGCAATCCATCTTCACCCGTAGTGACGATCAGGCGCGGGGCTTCTTCGCCCAGTTGATCAAGGGCTCGCACGAGGTGATCCTGGGCGGTCGGCGTGAGCGAGGAAATGGACTCAACGATGAGCGAGGAGCCTGTTGCGTTCCGGATGGTGTCGATGAGTTCGTGTTCTCCAAGGACGGATGAAGCGTGAATGGCGGGAAGCGGTTGGGAAGAGGAAGAGCTTTGCTGAATCAGTTGGGCGACGTGGCTTCTTCCGGTTCCCGTGGCACCGCATATGACGACCGGCTGGGTGGAGGCGCAGGCGTGGGAGATTTGCCGGAAGACTGGCCGCATTGCCGGAGACGCGCCGACGAACTGGCCCGGCTTCGCTTGCGTGGCTGCGGCTGAAACAGGCGGACTGGTGGAAGCTGTTAGAGAGGCGAAGAATGCCTGAAGGGCTTCGAAGTCGACGGGTTTGTCGAAGAAGTGGGCGACACCCGTTTTCCTGGCAGCGATCGCATTTTCAATCTCGCCGTGGGCGGTGATGATGGCGATCTCGGGCTTGTGGAGCCACTCCCAGTTTTCGACGAGACGGAGTCCGTGTCCGTCTGGCAGGCCGATGTCCAACAGAAGACCGGTGAACGCCTGTTTGTGGAGTATTTCACGTGCCCTTGCCAGGCTTGGAGCGAGTTGCGTATGGAGGCCGCTTCGTTCCGCGCTGGCGGCGAGTGCGACGGCGAGCGCGTGATGGTCTTCGACGATGAGCAGGGAAGCAGACATGTTAGAAAGAATTGGGGGAGGTGTTCAGCGTGCCGGAGATACAAGCGCCACCTTCATTTCGGTTCGTTGCGGAGAGGGTTCCTCCGTGGGCCTTGATGACTCCAGTGGCGAGGGCAAGGCCGAGACCCATGCCGCCTTCGCGTTCGGAGTAGAAGGTTTCACCGAAGTGTTTCAGGGCTTCGGGAGAGAAGCCGGCGCCTTGATCCGTGATGGTGAACCGGGCTTTGCCGTCATCGAGTTGATGGAGCTGGATGGTGATGGTTCCGCCGTTCGGCATGGCCTTGATGGCGTTGTCGATGAGGTTGCGGAAGACCTGTTCGATGCGTTGGGAATCGCAATGGATCGTTAGTGAATCCGGCAGTTCGAAAACAAGTTGGCTGCGGTGGAATTCCAGGACGGGTGCGAGTCTGGCTTTCAGGGATTGGAGCAGCGTCACCAGGTCGGTGTTCGATGTTCTCGGTGCCTGGGGCTTGGCGACGAAGAGCCATTGATTGACGAGGGAGGTGATGTGTTCGCCCTCTTCGCGGATGAGCTTCCCCTCGTGTGGCTTACCGTGCTTTTCGAGCGACTGGGCATGCATGATGATGGCGGCGGCGGGGTTTTTGATTTCGTGGGCGAGTGAGGTGGCGAGACGTCCGAGGAGGGCCATTTTTTCCGAGCTGCGGCGAAGTTCCTGTTCCTCTAACAGCGCATGGCGCTCTTGGATCAGCGTGCGGGAAAGGATGCCGATTTCATCGTGGCGCCCGGTGAGGCTGACAGGGAGCTGCATTTCGGATTCCGAGGGCGATGCGAAGACATTGGTCGCGAGTTTTTGAAGGGGCCGCACGACGGAGCGTGCGATCAGGAAGGCGGCGATGATCGCCAGCAGGGTCATGCCGATGAGTGGGACGACTGAGGAACTCTTGGAGAAGGTGATCAGCGGTCCGACGGATTCGACAACGACAATCGCCGCGCGACCATCGGCGATGGGTCGAACCAGCGCATGATGCCGGCCAATGCGTGCGACCTTGGGTTCCCGCTCTTTCGCCAGAGCAGCGACTGCCCGCTCTTCGGTGGACCAGTCATTGCCGATGACGAGGTCCTCGCCAGAAAGAAAGAAGCCGACTTTCGAGTGCGTGACTTCAGAAAGGTTATCTGCCAGTTGAGACGATCTGGGGAGTTTCTGGTTCTCGAGAAAGACGGCATTGGCCTCCGCTACCTTCGCCATACGTTCGTGGTTCTGGCTCCGCTGTTGGGCGGCTGCCCAGAGGAGCCCGAGGGTGCCCGCAGTGACCGCAATGACGATTTGTGGGAGAATAAATCGGCGGAAGAGGCCTCCCCGACTGCCGGAATCGGAGGCTGAACTTGGTGGAGTTTTGGTCAAGGTGGGGGAAAATCTGGATAAAAAATGTCCATAGGTAAAGTTTCTGGATGATTTATGTCGGCTGTCTTGCGGAGTGGTGAGCTCTTTGGGCAAGAAGAGCGGCATGACCTTACCCGCTCAAAGTTCCTTTTTCCTCGCGCCCCTCGTCGCCGCTTCGGGCACGGCCTTGTTGGTCGCGGAGGAGGAAATCCAGGAACTGGACCCGACGATTGTCACGGCAGGGCGGATCGAGGAGAGCCTGATGGAAACCCCCTACACCGTGGAGGTCACCACGGAGGCCTTCATCCTGGAGAACAGCCGCCGGACCTTGCCGGAGTCGTTGCAGTTCACTCCCGGGGTGCTCGTTCAGAAAACGGCTTACGGTCATGGATCACCGTACATTCGGGGCTTCACGGGTCGGCAGAACCTGTTGCTGGTTGACGATGTGAGGATGAACAACGCGCTCTATCGAGGCGGCCCCGTGCAGTATTGGAATACGGTGGACCCTTATTCGCTCGAGCGCATCGAGCTGATCAAGAGCCAGGGCTCGGTGCTGTATGGATCGGATGCGATCGGCGGCACCTTGAATGCCTTCACCAAGTCGTCGAATTTTCAGTTCGAGGACGAAGGTCGGTTCTTCAACCATGGAATGGGATACTACGAGTATCGTAGCAATGGCGAGGGTTCGCACATCGGTCGACTGGAAACGGCCTTCGGGGTCGGGGGGGAATTCGGGGTCCTGCTTGGAGTGACGGGCAAGGAGTTTGGCGACATCCGCGACTCAGCTGTCGGCCTGATGCAGAACACGGGCTATCCCGAACAGGATCTCGACCTGCGTTTCGACATGGCACTGAATCCGAATACAACACTGACGGTGCTGCATCAGAATGTGAATCAGGACGAGATCTGGCGCTGGCACTCAACGATTTACAATCCCGGCTGGCAGCACGACGGGCATGTCGCGGCAGCTGGCACCTACAAGTCCCGGATCTATGATCAGGAGCGATCATTGACCTACATCAAGGTCGCTGGCGAAGACCCTGAAGAGGCGGCCTGGATTTCCCGATGGTCGGCGACGCTGTCGTACCAGACCGGACGGGACAGTGAGGCGCAGGACCGCTCGGCGGCTGCGGTTGACCGTCGCTATCAGATCACGGAGATCGATACGCTTGGATTTGATCTCTCCTTTGAGTCACCGCTGGCAGACGGGACCCTGGTGTATGGCTTGGACTACTATCGCGACTTGGTGGATTCGTCGGGCTATCGCGACCGGGGAGCGGGCCTGGCCTATGATCCGAGTTTCCGTCCGGTGGCTGACGATTCGACCTATGATCTCTTCGGTGCCTATGCGCAGTATGTCTGGCGACCGGTCGAGCGGTTGGAGATTACGGCGGGCGGGCGCTACACCTATGCCGCGGCTGAATTGGGTCGCTACTACGATGGGGCTGCCAAGGCGGATCTTTACGGGGCGACCCGGCATTGGAATGACTTCACGGGATCGCTGCGGGCGCTTTATCGAATCAATGATTGCTGGAATCTCTACGGTGGGGTTTCGCAGGCATTTCGTGCTCCGGATCTGAACGATTTGTCGGGCAATCTGACGACTCGTTCGGGGACGCCGTCGCTGGGATCGGTGGATGTGGATCCTGAGGAGTTCGTGACCTGGGAATTGGGCGGGCGTTACATGACGGCGACCCGCTACTTCAATATCTCCGCTTTCTACACGGATATCAGTGATACGATTACCAGCGTGCCGACCGCCGCTGGTGCGGGGACATCGGTCACCACGAATGGTCAGGACGGCTATGTGTATGGAATCGAGCTTGAGGGAACGTGGGAGTTCAGGCCGGGTTGGGTGTTCTCGGGATACGCCGCTTGGCAGGATGGCCGGACCGAGACTCCTGCCTTTTTTGGTGGGCCGGTGATCGAGGAGTCCGCGTCACGTTTGCTGCCATTGAGTGGCTCGGTGGCGCTGAGGTGGACGCATCCTTCGGATCGATTGTGGATCGAGGGCCGGGTGCTTGCGGTGGCAAAGCAGGACCGCTTGTCGGCATCGGACCGGCGCGATACGCAGCGGATTCCGACCGGTGGGACGCCGGGGTATGTGGTGGCGATGCTGCATGCCGGTTGGCAGGCGACTGACAATCTGGAGCTGACCTGTGGTTTGGAGAACCTGACGGATGAGGACTATCGCAGTCACGGATCAGGTCAGAATGAGCCGGGCTTCAATGCCATTGTTGGGGCGAAGCTGAGTTGGTAGGCAGGTTGGTCAGGTTCGGGAAAAATCCGGCTCTCACCAATTTTTTCGGACCAAGATGGATAGGATGGGTAGGCTTTTGGAGTCATTGTCTTTAGTTTTTCCAGAGCTGGGGCTCACGCATTATCGTGGACATCAAGATGATCGGATTTCGTTGCCAGCATCTTACCCATCCGATCCATCTTGGTCCGATTTTTTCCTAGCTTGGTCGCTCTGAGTTGTTAGGGGGTTGCCAGAGTCGGGGGAATGGCCGACAAAGTGGGCGTGATTCGTAAGGCATTTCTTCTTGGGGCGGGGCTTGGGACGCGGCTGCGACCGTTGACTGATGTGCTGCCGAAGCCCTTGGTGCCGCTTTTCCATCGGCCGCTGGTGGAGTGGGCGATGATGGCGTGTGAGGAGGCGGGCGTGGAGGAGTTTGCGATCAACACGCATCATTTGCCGCTGAAGTGGCGGATGGAAGATGGGGGATGGTTGATGAGAGATGGGAAAGGCAGGAGCATGGCTCCGTTGACTGGTGTGGATCATAGATTACGGCTCATGCATAATAGACTCTATCCAGAGGCCGATGCTCATCTTGGGTCCGAGCGGCGGATTTTGGTGAAACAGGATTAGGATGAAGCTGAAGTCTGGCTTGAGAGGATAATCGATAACGACTGAAGGGAATGAACTTTGTTAGATTGGCAATTTTGTTGAGCGTGATTGCCCAGAGGGCATTCTCGAATCTGCCTGAGGATCCAGCAGCCTATTCGGCTTGGGAAGCGCAACGACTTGCTGATATCGAGGAGGCCAGCGGTTGGCCTGCTGAAAAAGCGATTCCTGAGCTTGGGAAGTGGGTGGGTAAGCTTTCGCGTCACCACAGTATCGAAAGGGGTGATCGGCCTGTATTCACAGCAGCTCAGAAGACGTTGCTTGCCATTCCAGGGCATGCTGAATGGTATGGTGAGGAAATCAAGAAACTCACGGAGGCCGCAATGCCAGTACCCGGGCATCCGAACAGTGGCTTTGAAGGCCATGAGAGGAGGTGGTATTACGCGACCTTGCAACAGCTCCCGAGCCCCGAAACTGTGGGAGTGCTTGGAGAACTGATTTTTGATGAGCGGGATCCTTGGAAAGACGGTGATTGGGGTGACGGAGGGAGGCCTATGCCCAATTCGGTCCACGCAACCAAAGCCTTTACCGCACTTGGCATCAGTAATCCACCGGTCCGGGCCCTGGCATACGACCCGGGGGACCAGCGAACTTGGCAGTTGTGGTTCAATCAGGTGAAGGCTGGTGCCCGAACCTTTTCATTCGAGGGCGATGATGCGACCTATTCACTGGAGGGGGAAGTGCCGTTGCGATCTGGTGAAGGCGATGCTTCAAAGAAAGACATAACGATGGATCCGGTGGAAACTGCCGTAGCGAAGCGCCAAGAGCCATCGAGATGGCCAGTGGTTTTAACAGCGATTCTAGCCCTCATGGCGGCTGCCTATATGATTCGTCGTCTCAGGACGCGTGGTCGTTCCTGACCCGGCCAAGATTAGCATTTCCAGCGCTAGGGCAATCGCGCACAAACGTCGCGTGATTCGAAAGGCATTTCTTCTTGGGGCGGGGCTTGGGACGCGGCTGCGACCGTTGACCGACATTCTTCCGAAGCCGCTGGTGCCGCTTTTCCATCGGCCGCTGGTGGAGTGGGCGATGAAGGCCTGTGCGGCGGCGGGGGTGGAGGAGTTTGCGATCAACACGCATCATTTGCCACTGATGTGGCGGATGGAAGATGGGGGATGGTTGATGAGAGATGGGAAAGGCACGGGCTTGGTTGGTGGGAACGGCTTGGTGGCCAAGAGCGCGGTCTGGGAAGGAATGCCGGTGCAGCTCTTTCAGGAGGACAATCTGTTAGAGACCGGTGGCGGGATCAAGAATATCGAGGCGTGGGTGGGGGAGGATGATGTGCTGGTTCACAATGGGGACATCTATTCATCGCTACCGCTGGAGAAATTGATGGAGGCGCATCAGGCGTCGGGAAATGTCGTCACGCTGGCATTGCGCTCGGAAGGGGTGGCGAAACACATCGCGGTGGAGGACGGGCAGGTTTTTGATATTCGGAATATGCTCGGCAAGGCGGAGGGGACGCATGTTTTCAGCGGGATTTACATCTTTTCGCCGGAGCTGTTAGAAAAGATCCCTGCGGGTGAGAAGGTGTCGGTGATTCCGGCCTTTTTGGAGTTGGCGAAGGAAGGGAAGCTGGGGGGTGTGGTGTTGGATGAAGGGGTGTGGTTTGATCTGGGGGATGCGGAAAGTTACCTGGCGGCGCATCGTGAGTTGGGTATGGCGGATGCGATTCATCCCGACGCGATCATTTCGCCGGAGGCGGTGGTGGAGCGCAGTGTGGTCGGTCCGGGAGCGGTGATCGGAGCGGGAGCGGTGGTGCGAGATTCGGTGGTGTGGCCGGGGGTGGAGGTGAAGAGTGGTCGGGTGGTTGAAGGAGAGATTGTTTGCAAGTAGTGGCAAGGAGCGGGGACTTGCAGTCCCCGAAGGGTGGGTGGCTTGGGCGGGTGGGTTTCTCCGGTGACGTCGGCCGCTGAGTTTGTGGCACGGGGGCGTGCCACTTCGTGCGCCGCGAAGCGCCAACACCCTTCGGAGTGGGAGACTCCGGCCAGCCTCGGGCGCATCCGGGCTGAGAACTGGAAGTAACTGCGTCGCCGCGAGGCGGGGTGGGAAGCAACGAATGGAACCTGACAGACCGTAAGAAAGACAAAACTGATGAACACGATTCGGCCACAACAGACTGGCGAGCCTGCGAGGGACTGGCGAAGCCTCGACGTGAAAAGCGACGATCCCCGGCGACAAAATGCGTTGCGCGGCGGGGAAGATGTTGGGGTGGTTGGTGATAGTATGTCAGGGAAGGGAGTTGGTGTGAACGCGGGAGATCTACCGGGGCAGGATGCCGAAAGGTGCCCGGTAGAAGTCAGAGCCGCAATAAGAGCGCAAGCAAGCCATGGGAAATCCTACGCCGGAGTGACCGGGACCATGGAACGAAGCCGGGTAACGACCGGTGGAGCAAAGGGCGGCAGGAAGGTGGAAAGGCCGAGACCATGAAACGCGAAGAAGCATCCGCGGCAGTTCCTGCAAGGGATAAACAAGCGGAAGAGGACCTGTGGCAACGCCACAAGGCCGAACGCGGAGTATGGACGGAGCC
>NZ_JBATWY010000224.1:0-15825 GCF_049672945.1 Haloferula sp.
CGCGCAGGTCAATGCCGTCGAGGATGAGCTGGAGGGCTTCGGGCGCGAGCGATAGGCTCGGAGTGCCGGACGACGAGGATTTCGGCCACGAAAAGGTGCCGGTTTCAAGTCGTTTGGCGAGCACGCAAACACCGGTGCGGTCGTAGTAGAGGATCTTGAGGCGGTTGCGGCGTAAGCGTGGCCTGAAGCGCCGTTGCGTAATTCTCGCTGGGTCGAGGCATAGCAGTCATAGCTTTTCAGATTATGACTGCTACGCACGAATCTCTGATGAAAGTCGATGGCCGGGGCCGGCTCCGCTACACCGCCGAACAGCGGGCATCGTTGCTCGACGCCTTTGACGCCAGCGGATTGAGCGGTCCAAAATTCGCCGACCTTCACGGGGTCAAATACCAGACTTTTGCTGCCTGGCGAAACAAACGCGCACGCTTGAATGCTTCACCAAAACTCCCGGCACCAAGTCCTTCCACTTTCATCGAGGTGGATGTCCCGGCCGCGCGTTCCGACGAGGGTCTGGCGGTGCTTTTACCGGGAGGTGCCAAGCTCCACATCGCTAGCACGGCCTGCGTCCCACTCGCCGCCGCACTCATCCGCGAACTCGCTGGGCCATGCTGAGTTTCTCCGGCAGCCTCAAGGTTTTCGTCGCCGTCGATCCCTGTGACATGCGCAAGAGCTTCAACGGCCTGCACGACGTCGTCGGCACGAAGCTCAAGGAGGACCCCAGGAGCGGTGCGATCTTCGCCTTCACCAATAAGCGCCGCAACCTTCTCAAGATCCTCTACTGGGATGGAAGCGGTCTGTGGGTGCTGGCAAAACGGCTGGAGCGAGGCACTTTCGCCTGGCCGAAGGGCACCGACGTGCAGGACGGCAAACTGCGCCTGAGTTCCACAGCGCTTGCGTTGCTGCTCGACGGTGTCGACATGCGTCAGGGCTGCAAACGTCCGTGGTATGAACTTCCATGAATTCCAGGGAGACAGGCATGCCAATTGCTACTGTTTTTGCCGTAGATGGAAGGCGACGAGCGACAGCACCTGATCGACGAGATTGCACGCCGCGACGCGATCATCGAGCGACAGGCTGCGGAGATCGCCGTGCTCAAGCAGACCGTCGATGCCCTCTGTCGCCGCATTTTCGGTAAATCCAGCGAGCAGCTCGATCCCGCCCAGCTCGAACTCTTCGAGCCGCCAAAAAAAGCGCCCGCCGCCGATCCCGCAAACCACGGACCGGCGGCTGAAGATCCCGAGCACCGAAGCCGACGTCGCCGCAAACCACGCGCGCCACGCATCCCCGAGCACCTGCCCGTCGACGAGCAAATCCTCGACCCGCCCGAAGTCCTGGCCAGCCCCGAAGAGTGGCGTCGCATCGGCGAGGAGGTCCGCGAACAGCTCGACTACAAGCGCGCCGAGTTCCGCCGCATCCGACTCATCCGTGGAAAGTATGTCCGCAAGGGTGACCCGCTCGCCAAGCCCATCGTCAGCCCGCTTCCACCCTCGTTGTTAGACCGCTGCATCGCCACTCCAGGCCTGATCGCCGAGATCATCGACAACCGCTTCGTCTGCCACCTTCCTTACTATCGGCAGGCCGAGATTTTCGCCAGGCAGGGAGTCAATCTCCACCGCAAGACCCTCTGTGACTGGGCCGCACTCGGTGCTGACTGGCTCGCCATCATCTACCGAGCCCTCCAGCGCGAACACTGGCGAAGTCGATACCGCCAGTTCGACGAAACCCCCATCGACTACCTCGAGCCCGGCAGCGGTCAGGCACAAACCGGCTACCTATGGGCCTCCAATATCCCGCACGGCACCGTCATCTATCAATGGCGCCCCGGTCGCGATGCAGGCGGCATCGTCGAACTCTTCGGTGATTCCGGCGACGACGACCCCGCACCACCCGTCACCGTCCAGAGCGACGGCTACTCGGCCTACCCCGCATGGGCACGGGATAAACCCCACATCACCCTCGCCGGCTGCCACGCGCACCTGCGGAGGAAGTTTTACGAAGCCAGGGAACAGGAGCCCCGACTGGTTGCCTGGATCCTGCGCCAGATCGGCCACCTCTACCGGATCGAAAAGCAACTGCGCGACGCCAAAGCCGGCCCCGCCCTGCGGGAAGCCGTGCGTGCCTCGCAAAGCCGCATGATTCACCACCGCCTCGACAAGCTCATCGAGCGTCTCGCCCTGCGCGCCATTCTGCCCAAGAGCAAACTGGGCAAAGCCATCCACTACGCCCGCACGCAGTGGAGCCGGATGGAAGTCTATCTCGGCGACGGCAGGATCGAGACCGACAACAACCTCGTCGAGAACGCCATCCGTCCGACCAAACTCGGCGCGAAAAATTGGCTGTTCATCGGCTGCCGGGAAGCGGGCCAGAAGGCGGCGGTCCTCTACACCATCGTCGAGAACTGCCGACGCCTTGGCATCGACAGCCGTGAGTATCTTGAAGACGTGCTCACCCGCCTGCCCAGCATGATGGCCAGCGAGGCCGACCAACTCACCCCTGCAAATTGGCTCAATGCCCGCCAAGGAAATCCCCAGCGGAAAGCCATCTGACGACCGACCTAGCAAGGGAAATCAAAAGGCGCTTCGGACCACGCTTACCCACCGACCCGCCGGCCGAGATTTTTGCCATGGCGGACGCTCGGGTGCTTACTACCCAACGGTGCCAGGGACCACGCTTACAAATTTGCCTCTCATGCCTACTTTCTAACAGCCGCCAGGCTTGATAGCGCAACGGGTCAGGGGTTTTGGGACAAGCTCTATCTACTGGCGGAAGAAGAGACTGACCGATTCTGGCAGACTCGCTTGATTGGCAATTGCCCAATTCCTCGCGGACACGGAGTCGGCTTGCATCCATTTGCCAAGAAAACGTTGATAGCTTCGCTCCTTTGTTTCCGGATCGGCGATGTAGGCCACGTAGCTCAGCGAGGTTGAGGGATCTTTTCGGAACGCTTCTCGCACGAGGACTTGACGAGCGCCGTCAAAATCAAGGTCGTTGCCCAATCCACCTATCCATTTGGCAGCCTCAACAGGGTCCTGTTGAGCGTAGTGCCGCGCGATCCCTTCGGCAGCTTCGATGCGAATGTCTTCAGCGAGAGATAGAACCCAACTTTTCGCTCCCTCAAGGTCCTGACTCGCCCAGTTATAGGAAACATTCTCAGTAACCTCGGCTCGAGTTTCGGCATCTGAAATACTTGCCACCCAGTTACCCGCGCGGGCCGGATCGAGATTGGCGAGGTCGTTGGCGAACTCCCGCAATGCAAGGTTATGGAGTGAGGAATCCGTAATGCCGTTGATCCAATCCTCTGCGTAGTCGTAGCCATACTGTATGACGTCGGCCTTCATGCTTTCAAGGGCGCGGCTGCGGGTGTTGCCGTCTGCAAGCTGACTGAGATAGTCGCGCGCGAGTTCAGGATTGGTGGCGGCAATACCCCGCACGGCACCAACCATCCAATTGTTGGCACTGCCTCCATCCTCAGAGATGGAGGCCCATGCAAACGCTCCCGCTGGGTCAATACTCGCCCATGCACTTAACGAGGTTTCCCTTTCCCAATCGTCTACCCCATTCTCCTCAAGATGGCTGATGGCCGCAAAAGGATCACGCCTGGCCCAGGCCTGGAGCACTATGGAGCGCTCCGTCCGGAGGACTCTTGCCATGGGTGAGTTGGCGACTCGTTCATAGACCGAGCCAAACTGCCCGGTAGGAAGTCGGTCAAGGAAAGCACGGAGCTGCTGGGTTCGATCCGCGCGGTTGGACAATTCTAGTATCGAGGAGAGCTCCAGCTTGTTCGTGTCCCCGGATGAGCTTCCGCGGCGAACCACATCGTGCTCTTTGCGCTCACTGCTTACCGGAATATTCCGGCTCGGAAAATCGCTAGAACTTCTTTTTGAACTGGTAACTCCAGTACTTGATCGCCCGGCTAACACTCCCGCGACCGCTATTAGGACAAGGGTGACAGCGGCGGCGTTCCATGCCCACGGTGGAAGGTCTCTATTCACTGCACATCAGAAATTTGAACAGCATTGAGTTCGAAGTTGTCGATCGAAAGAACTCCAGAACCGACCCCGCCTACCTCCTTCGAGAAGGTAATTAGATAATTAACAAAATCAGCAGCTGTTCGCACGCCATCGATTCCCAGGGCAGGAATGTCTATCTCCCGCTCGAAGGTGCCACTTCCCGTCAAGCTGGCGAAGGCCGCCGAAGCCGAAGTATCCGCCGCTTTATAGATAACTGAGCCATTTGACAAATTATGCCTCATTCCCCCATAGGAGCTGTCAAGCACCAGCCCGCCATTGATTGAGGTAGAGAGATCAAGCATGCGGGTATTTCCAACATCATCACTTGTTCCCCAAAAATGAAAATAAAGCGTATCTCCCGAAGCAACCGTATAATCAAATTTGATTGCCAGTTTGGTGGCGCCTGCCAGATCCGCGCTATTTGAACCAAAATACCTTACAATTGACGCTTCGGTCCCAATCGCATTGGCCGTAGTGTTATTGTTCCTTAGCACACCGCCCGAAATGGCCCATGCCGTACCCGAACCCGACCTCCACGAATTAGTCCAAGCTGCACGCATGAGATCCCCAGAAGTAGTGCCACCCGAGGAAAAGTCAGTGCTGTAGACGTTTATGAGCGATTCAGCGCCACTTACCGTGAATCGATCCACTCGCAAACGGTCGTTGCCATCAGGTCCATCGGTGATCACGAGGCCGATATCACTGATCATACCAGAAAGGGCATGACCGCCTCCCGTCGCGATGCCCGCAAGGTTGAAGCCGTCCGTCAGATCATTCTCGCCCGTCCAAACATGCCACACGGCGTCCGCTGTTGAAACACTTGCTTCAACAAAGCTGCCGCTCACATTCCTCGAAATGAAGTCTGAACTATAGATCACACCGTCTACGTCAGCAACAACACGGTAGCCCATCGTGCCGGAATCTTGTGTTCCATCATCGGTATCCGAATGAGCAAAAGACAAGTTCAGCTCAGGATTCGCCGTGGTATCGAAAGGACCGAAATCCGAGATAGCAGCGTAACTCTTACTGTTCGCTATCAGGCTACCGACAAAAAGATACCCATCGTCAGAATTAAAAAAGGCGGCCTTGAACGGATCCACCGTGGAACTGCTGTAGTCCGTGCCATTCTCGTCATATCCTCGCCATCCATACGCTGCAACGTTCTTATGCACACCAGCATTACCGACAAAATTCTGTGACAACGGATTGAACGGGGTGCTACCCCCTTCAGAAATATCGATCTTGTAGAATAATCGGGTACGATCCCCTGCCACGGGAACATCAATGGACACTCGCTGCCATTCCATATCGATATCAGATACGCTCGTGTTTCCAGCGGCGGGAATCCAGGATCCTTCACTCAGATCGGAAGACTGGAGCGGCATGTAACTGACAGACTTCCCTGCTCTTCTCAAAAACTCGAAATGAATATTCTGTTCCGATCCTGCACCACCAAGGCCCAAAACCGGCAAGCCGGAAGTCCCCACCCCGGAAACAAGCCTACTATGATCAACCCTACCTCCATCCATGTTGAAAGCATATTTCACAATATTTTCAACTCCATCTCTGAATGGCACCGCCGTAGGCAGAGCATCATCGCCACTTAAACCAGCCGATTGAGCCCACTCGTCGTATGTAACCAAAGGCAAGTCATACATGACTTTCTTGGAAGGATTGACAACGACCGTGGTTCTAGGATGGGTATAGCGTTTTTGACCATTAGCAAGCGTGACGATCGCATAGTGTGTGTATGGCCTAGACTCATCAGCATAATAGCTGAATGAAAACTTATTCACATCCGGATCACTCCTAATATATCTAAACGTCCCCTTGTCCTTTTGAATTGCAGCACTGGAGAGAGCTTCCATCTTGGATATTGAAAAAATCTCAATATCTCCTTCGTAAAACTTAAGCTCCTGCCAGTCGGTGGACTTTGCGAATGCTGCAGTATACTTTATTCCGTTCGAAAGCTGCCATGGCTGAAGAAACCTGGGAGCATCCGCCGACATGCTGATCTTCTTCCAAGAAGCAAAAGCTGCGAAAATGAAAGCTGCTCGTTTAGTGGGGAGCCAACTCGTGCTTGTATTGTCATTCGCTGGGTCATAAGGCTCAGGAAGAGCAAAGAACCTTTGTTCCGCATCATCCATATTGACCAGCCAACCACTTTCCTGCGAGAGCGGATTCAGCGTCACTGGACCATCTTCCGCATACTTTGCCCTCGGATAGCGCACCTTGAAGACTTCCCAGAAATAGGGAAGCTGAAGATGGAAGCCATCAATAAGCGAGTGGCCGACCTCTTCAATCGTAACCGCCAAGGGTTGTTCATTCTCGCGCCACGTATCAAAAACCTGTGGCCTATGCCTTGGATCAGTTTTCCCTCCTATGACCAAAGAAGGAACCCCAAATACAGGAATGCTTGCGGGATAAGTGCTGTAGTTTTCACGATATGGCTCTTCAGCATACTTCAGATAGTCCAGATCCTCTTTATCCGTAGACAAAGCGATCATTTTCTCGTATTCTTGATTAAATGCTACATTAAATGCAGCGTTTCCTCCTATCGACATCCCAAATGTCATCATGGGTGCCCAGGCTAGCTCAGGCATATCCAACTGCAGGGCCAAATCCGCCAACGCCCTGTTTATGGGATCTCTCGTAGGGTTGATCATCGTCCTCGATCCAAGACCTTGTGAATACAAAAGCGCGCAATCCATCGTTTCGGCGAGGGCATATGTTTCAATCTTTTGCGGCCTATCATATAAGGTTCCTGTTCCTATTCCGGTATGAAACAAGATCCCTCTGACTTTCTCGACGGAAGCTGGTATTTTTATCCAGTATGTGCCGCCGCCATCTACGTAGGTCGTCGCAGTTCGCTCCTGAGCGTGAGCGCCACTAGAAGGCAACATTAGGACTGACAATAGGATAAAACCATAAAGCAATTTACCCTTAAGCTTAGCCCTGATTGCTTGATGACCACTATCCCAGCCATCGGACTGGTGCAGATGATGAAGAAAAGCCGTCTGCCGGATACTAGCGATTTTCCGGGTCGAGCCCAAGGGGCATATTCGAGGCTTCATGGGTAGATTCGATCTGGATTCTTCACTTTAAGTCAAGCACCGATGCCTAGCGAAGCAAGTGCTTAGATGAGTGTCTACGAGTAACAGGCAACCATGATTCGTCCATCATGTGTTTACGTTGCCAAATTTTCGCTGGCTTCAGCTTGACTGGGTTTAGCCCGGAACGGAGGTGGGTCATAGGGTGTTTCAGTGACTCGAAAGAAGGCGAACAACAACAAATTCTTACCAAAATGGACTGCCTGCTTATCGATGATTGCTATGACAAAGCTAGGGTGCGTTACCTCCGCAGTTTAGTCAGCGCCAATCAATGGTCCCTTTCCGGTTCAGGAGGTCCACCCGGACATGAGCTCTCTCATACTCGCGCTCAAAAACCCACCCGTTCGGATCAGTCCGGACCACAAAGCCCTCTGGCGCTCCCAAAGGTTTGTGAAATTCGGGAAAATCGATAAGTGCACCGCTTTTCAGCGTCCATCCCCATCCATACTGAAAATAAGAATTCTGCTGGGCTCCAATGAGAAAGACTGCGAGGTGATAGGACATTCGCTCCCGGGCACGACGTTCATGGTCGATACCTGCCTTGAGGGGAATCTCGTCTTCATCCACCTCGGTGCCGATGCGCCAGACGGAGATTTTCCCGGCATCCGAAATCTTTTTCATGAGTTCCCAGTCCGCGAGGATGGCCTCCTTCGTCAATTGCTTGGGAGAATAGTGTTCGAACATGAACGCATCACCGATATCAAACAACTCGGCGATATGGGCACCGTTGTTGAGCAGCAGAATCTTGTCCCGGCCAATGGCCTTTTTCGCCATCCGCATCATGTCTGCCTGTGCGGCATTCACCTCGGCCCTGAGGGGCCTCCTTAAAAAGGAGAATCCATGCATCTGATCCACAAACAGGCCGTCCGCACCGGTTTCTGAGACGCATTCACCTACTGTCTCTGCCCACCATTTTCTAAATTCAGGGTTGAGGACATCAAAGAAATGCACTCTCCCCCTGCTGGCGAGTTCGCCGGTTTTGGCATCGGGGATCAAGAACGAGCGATAAGGCTCCTCCACCTTTCCGAAGCGAAACATCCGCGTGTGGGTCGTGAACGGATAAGCGTAGGCGGAATTGAAGTAGAAGAGGCATTTCGATTCCGGGTTGAGGGTCTTGAAGCGAGCGATCTCGCGCTTTGTCCCGAGCTCGGCACCACCAAGCTCCTTAACCGCGTGGTTTTTCTCGATGCACAGAAAGCTGGAGGTTGAGGCAATCATTTCGGCTTCGGCTTCAGTGAGAAGCCGCTCACCGTCGCCAAACATCTTGTAAACCGGCACTTTGTCCCAGGAGAAGACCGGGAAGTGGGCAGGACTCCGTTCTTCCCCTGCCCGCGACGATGCGGACAATTTGAGGAACGCTGCTGCGATGATCGGGACGATAAATCTCATAGTGTCTACCTTCGGGAAATCTGTAAGCTCGGGAACGAACTGTCTGTGCGGCATGCCGCCCGACTAATTTGTATTCGCCGTCTCAGAGATAGGCCGCAGGTTCGACACGGAGGTGAATGAAATCGACTTGAGGCTTGCAGTCTTTGTGTTTCCTTCGATGCAACGCGCATTCACTTTATATTTTCCGGGTGCCGGAAAATTCAACCAGCCTATCTGATAGCTTTGATAGTTGTGTGAGGCGTTCTGCTGGTTCTGAATGGTCTCACCACCCTCCACAGAGACGGACCAAACTAGACGCGGTTCGCCGGCGTAGGTCAGGTCCACCTGATAGTTTCCAGGTTTGAGGATATTGACCTCCCAAGTGGCTGCACCATCAGGCTTCCAGTTGGAGATCTGGTTGCAGTGCTTCCATTCACCGAATTTTTCCATCCATCTCTTCTGCTCCTGAACCGCGCCTTTGACAGCGGCGAATTCACACAGAATTTCAGTGGTGGTGTCCGGGTCGATTCCGAAGCAGGGATCTGCCTCAGGCTTCTCTTTCAAGTCCACTTGAATCACGGAGATGAGTTTTTCCGGGGCGGCGGATGGAACAGTGAAGCAGGTCCAGCCCCTCTCGTTTGTGTATGGCACCGCTTCCACATCCGCGCCTTTCAAGAGCTTGGCGGACTGGATCTCGGTCTTAAGCCCGGGAAGGTAGAGCTTCCCGGAGGCAGGCCATTTGGAGACTGTTAGAAATAGCGTGTTGTCCTTCACGGTGACGTCTCCCCATGGCAGGGCGTGTTCCCATGGCGAGGCATCGGTGCCATAAACGACCTGCGGGTAGCGGTGGATCCACTCGCCCGCCATCCGCAAGGTGTTTGCGGCGTTTTCGGGAACCGAGCCGTCACCGCGTGGTCCAATATTAAGCATGTAGGTTCCGCCCCGGGCGACGGTGGCTACCAATCGCTCGAGGATGAGCTTGGGAGCCTTCCAGTTCTGATCATACCACGCGTAGGCCCATGAATCGTTGGTGGTGTCCACGGTTTCCCAGAGACCTTCCTGATTCGAGACCGGCACCTCCATATCGCCAAGGGACTGATAGTCTCCGAGTCCATGGCCAGCCCGGCCGCAAATCATCGCGTTTGGCTGGTTCTCGCGTACCACAGCCACGAGTTCCTCGACATACTTCTTGGGCATGTTGCCCGGGGTGTCGAACCAGACGATTTCGATTGGGCCATATTCGCTGGTGATTTCCTTCACCTGGGGCAGGCACTTTTTCACGTAGTAGTCATCGAAATCCGCAGGATTCCCTGCGGCATCTTTGGTGGGTCCGTTGTTTCCCCCCGGGAAGGTCCAGTCCTGATTATGGGAGTAATAGAATCCAAATCCGATGCCGACTTCCTTGCAGGCCTTGGCAAGGTCCTTCATCGGATCGTGCTTATAAGGCGTGGCCTGCACCACGTTGAAGTCATTGCTTTTCGAATCATACATCGCGAAGCCGTCATGATGCTTGCTAGTGATGACGATATACTTCATGCCGGCATCCTTGGCGAGTTGGGCGATAGCCTTGGCGTCGAACTTGGAGGGATTGAAAGTCTTGGCGAGTTCCTTGTATTCGGGAATGGGAATACCGGCCATCCGGGGGTTCATGATCCATTCACCGATGCCGTAGTAGGTCTTGTCCTTCACCTTGTTCGCCAGCTGGGAATAGAGCCCCCAGTGGATGAACATGGCGTAGTTACCTTCTTCAAACAATTGGCCCCGTTTTGCGTCTGCGGCGCGAAGCTTTACCACTGAATCACCCCACATCTTGTCCATTTCCTGCGCGGAGGCCGGATTTGAGACGAGGGCGGTTGCAAGCGAGAAAAGGCATACATTGAGTGATTTTCGATAGATTGATGACATGAGATGGATACTGCGTTGAAGTTGTATGAGGAAGAGACTTGCGGGCTCAGAACTTGGGAGAAAGCGCGATTTGATATTCGGAGCTGGAGATAAGCGCGCCGCTGTGGACGTTGATGAACCAAGCGGTCGTTCCTTCCGGAATGGTGGCAGTGGCGAGCCATACGCCCCCTTCGCTCACGAGCTTGGCGGGCGACTCAACCCACTTGCGCGATCCGGTGATCCCGGAATCCGTGGTCGAGACTAGGACGGCGCGATCTAGCGGCTTGGAGGATGTGAAGGCGACGCGTGCGGAACTACCATCCGCACCGGCACTGGCTTGGACGCACCATGGAGTTCCTTCACCAACGATACTTTCCGCGAACGCATAACTCTCCGCCCGGTTCCATGCGGGGCCATGGCCATGGCCCATTTTGGGGACCAGCGCCACCATGTGGGCCCCGGGTGCACGGCGGTAGCACGCTGCCTGACAATCGAGCGGGAAGTGCTGATCTTGCGGCCACGAGAACCACAGCACCGGCAGCTTCGCGCGGTCGAGGCGCAGGAGGGGGTCCCAGACCTTCTGATAGAGAAGGTTGTTGCCGAGTGCGCGTCCGTATTGGTTTCCTGCTTTGGAAAGATCGCCGCAGCCATAGGTGGGGATGCCGAAGGCGAAGCGGGTATCGATGCCGATGACGGTGCTGGTGATCACGCCGCCCCATGAGACTCCCATGATGCCAATTTTTTCCGGGTCCACTCCGGGTAGAGAGCGAAGTAGAGAGTTCGCGAGAACCGTATTCGCGACCGCGTGATACATCCACTGGTCTGCGATCGGCTCGGACGAATCGCCATAAATCCCGACGCGCCCCGGACCACCGGATTCATGACGTTTCCATGCCTTGGGATTGTCCGCCGCACGTTCCGAGGTCTGGCCCTCAACGGCGATTGAGATGGCCGCGAAGCCGCGGTCGTTCCACTGCCGCACCCAGGGTTGGAAGGCCGAACCACCGCCGCCGTGAACGAGCACGATGCCGGGCACCTTGCCGGATGAGTTTTTAGGAACGCCGAGCCATGCGAAAGCCGCGGTGGGCTGGCCTTTCCAGTCGAGCGCTTCAAAATAAACCGCCTTGATTCCGCCGACTGCGGGAAACCCGTCGGCCTCGCGCATGCTGGGTGCGTCGGTCAGGCCGGCGAGATTTTCCACGAGCTGCCGCTGTGCGGAAAAGTCGTCCGCATGGCAAAGCCCGGCGGCAGCCAGAGCGATCCCGACACATTGTGACAGATATGATTTTGACTTCGTCATCATTCGTCTGGAGTGAGTTTGCCGTCGGCGTTCTTGTCACGCGCCTTGAACTGGCGGTCGAACAGGGCCTCCCATTCGGCGGGTGTGACTTTCCCGTCCTTATCCTTGTCCATGGCGTTCAGCGATGCATCGGGATGCTCACCAGTCGTAAGGACGCCATCGCCGTTGGTGTCTTTGCGAGTGAAGGTGCCCTTGTAGAACGCGATGAACTCGTCGCGGCTCGCCTGACCATCCGCATTGGCGTCAATGCCCTTGAAGAGGTTCGCTTTTGGTGGCGCCGGTTCTTCTTTGGGCTGTGGTTCTTCCTCGGGAGCTGGCCGTGGTTTTGGATTGGCCATTTCGTCGAGCGTCAGCTTGTCGTCGCCATCGGCATCAAGGCCGCCGAACTGGCGGTTGAAGAGTTGCTCCCATTCCCCAGGGGTGACCTTCCCATCCTTGTCTTTGTCCATGGCGCTCAACGAGGATTCGGGATGTTCTCCGATGGTAAGGGTGCCGTCGCCGTTGCGGTCCTTGCGGGTGAACACGCCCTTGTAGAAGGAGATGAACTCGTCGCGGCTCAGGAACTTGTCGCCATCCTTGTCGATGCGGGGAAATGAGGCCGCCCTGCCAGAAGGGGCTGTGGCCGGCTTCCGAGTCGCGGTGGTCTGAGTGGAGGAATCCGCACCAAGACCGGCACCGGCTGAGTGAGTCCGAACTGCTTCCCGATCACCGCCAGCGGCGATCATTTCCGGATACGTTTGACCCCACCAGCGATCATATGCTGACGCCATCCTCGCCGCGAGGTCTGCTTCGCTGGTGGCAAGGTCCTGCAGGCATTCCGGATCCTTCTTCACATCGAACAACACCCAGCCGCCTTCTGGGCTGACACCCCAGTGAAACTGGGCGTTGTCCTCTGTATAAGTAGCCTTCTTGGTCCCAGCCCGCACTCGGAGCAAGGTGGTACACTGACTCACTTGGGCACGACAGGCGGAATCCTCGCAAGGCGTGCTGCGCAGAAGCAGGTGATGCCCCTGACGCACGGCACACATCGCGTGCTTGTGGGAGGCGGCGAGCCCGCCGGGCCATCGCGCGACGTGTTGGAAGAGCATGCGGTCCGGATGCCAGTCCACCGGTTGTGCAGACTCCAGCAAGGGAACCATGCTGAAGCCATCGAGCTTTCCACGCAGGGTGTCAGGAACCTTGGCTCCCGCCAGTTCGCAGAGGGTGGGCAGCACATCGAGGTGGGCGGTCAGGTTGTCGGCCTGGTGTGGCTGCCAGCGGGCGGGCCAGTGCCAGAAGGACATCGCGCGCGTGCCCCCCTGCCAGATGGTGCATTTGCAGCCTCGCATGCCGGCGTTGAAGATGTCGAGGCCTTCGGTGACTCCGTTGTCATTCATGAAGATGACGATTGTATTCCCGGCGAGTTCGCGCTCCTCAAGAAATTTCATGAGGCGTCCGACGTTGTGATCGATATTGGCGATCATGCCGAGATAGGCGGCCTGCTTGTCGGTGACCTTGCCTCGGAACGGAGCGACGTATTCATCGGGCGCGGAATAGGGGGCGTGCGGCGAATAGGTGGCGAGATAACAGAAAAACGGTTGGTCTCCCGACTCTTCGATGAAGGTCATCGCCTCGTCGAAAAACAGATCTTCGCGAAAACCCTCACGTTTCATTCGTTCGCCGTTACGGATGATCTCTGGATTGAAATGCTTGTTCACGCCACCGTGGTTGGTGGAGGTCCAGTCGAATCCGCGCGCTTCGGGCGCATGGTCGGCATCACTTCCGAGGTGCCACTTGCCGATGAAACCGCTGCGGTATCCGGCGTCGCGCAGCAGTTGCGGCAGAAGCACAGCGTCTTTGGACAAATGCTCGCGGGGGCTGACGGTGTGTGTGACGCCGTTGCGGAACTCGTGCATCCCGGTGAGAAGCGCGGCGCGGGTAGGCGAGCACGAGGGGCTGACGTAGTGGTTTTCGAAGCGCACGCTCCCATCGTGCAGCCGGTCGAGATGCGGGGTTTTCAGTAGCGGATGATCGTGCCGTCCGAGGTCGCCGTATCCCTGATCGTCGGTCAGGATGAAAATGATGTTGGGTTTGGCGTCGGCCGCAAAGACAAGGGAAGCGGACGCGACCGCCAAGCAAATGAAGGCCTTCATCGCGGCCCGTAGCCACGAGCATCTAGCTTGCATCTTTGAATTCATGTAACATTCCGACTATTAATTCGAGCGCGGGAGTCAATAAACTCACGCCTTGACGATCTGGCGGGATCGGTTTCTTACAAAGATTACCATTCCAAAGCCACCGAGTAGAACCGCGATACCGGGCTCCGGGACTGCGGTGATTTCCAACTGGACCAGGCCATTGTCAGTGTCCTGAAGCACACTCGCGGTGTATCCAGCCGGGGTGGCGATCGAGATATTTCCGGATGCGAAGTTTCCCGTCAGGGTGGCATTGGTGTCCACGAGCGTGATTGCGGCGCTGCCCCCGGTATAGGAGAGCATGTCGACGTCCAGCACCGCTGTGGCACTGATGGAAAACAACCCAACAAGGCTGATTTGAGAGACCCCTGTCGAGTTCAGGGTGAAACCCAATCCGCCGCCGCTGCCAAGGGTAAGATTCGTGCCGCTGACCGTAGCCGTGTCTCCAATTAAATTGATAGTTCCGGTCCCCTGGGTTCCGATCGAGCCGTTCGTCCATGATAGCGCGCCGGCGGTGATGTTGACCGAGCCCTCGGTGGCGGTCGCGTTGTTGGCTGCGACCTGGAGTGAGGCGGCGGACATCGTGCCACCGGAGATGTTCAGGGTGCCGATGGAGCCGTTCGCCGTAGCGATCTGGGTGGCCGTTCCCGCTGTGATGCTGCCCCCGGACTGGATGTTCACGGTGCCGCCGTTGGAGTTGTTGCCAATCCGCACGGTAGCGACATTCGGAACCGCAGAGGAGATATTGGCGATATTGGTGTTACTGATCAGGGCGACGACTGCCGCATCGCTGCCTGCATCCGGCACGCTGTCCGGATTCCAGTTCGTGGCGACAGCCCAGTTGTTGTCGGCATTGCCGTTATCGAAGGTGATCGTGGCGGCATTCGTCGCCTGAGCGGCGAGAATCGTGATTGCGGAGAAGAGGGAAATGGATTTTGACTTCATGATTTGGAGATCGGATTGGGAATGGAGAAGTATTAGTTGCGGATGCGGTAGAAATCCTTGCCATCGGCATTGGGATCGGTATTTGCGGCGGAGATTGTGATGACGCTGCCAACTGCGGAAGATGCGATGTCGGCGAAACTGCCGTCCGATAGATCGTTGGATTGTTGCACCGTCAGACCGTCCGCCGGTGCGTCCAGGGTGATGATGACATCGCCACTGCCATCGCGGACGATGGAGATGATGTTTGGCACTCCGGCAACGGGTTCGGCTTGCACCGTGATCGCTCCGCCGCCCGAAATGAATGTGGGATCGGACACGGCGTCGTGGGTGCTGCCCGCTGCGGCCTCGTCTCCGCCGAGTGTCAGGCTGGCGACGGTTTCAGCCCCCTCGAAGTCCAGATGGAGCGTCGAGCCGGTAGCGACGACGAGGTGGATACCGCTGGTGAACGAATCGGTTTGGTTCAGCCGGAGAGTGCCGCCGCCCTTGATTTCGACCGTTCCGCCTCCCGCTATCGCTGTGGAGGTGAAATCGGTGCCTTGGAGCACGGTGTTGGAGCGGTTGAAACAAAGTGTTCCACCGGCGAGGACGGTAATGGCGCTGGTATTGGGCAGTGTTCCGGTGGTTCCGCCGTTGCCGATCTGGAGGGTGCCTTCGTTGACGGTCGTGTCTCCGGTGAAGGAGTTGGAAGAGGTCAGGACCCAGGTTCCGGTTTCCTGCTTGAGCAGGGCGAGCGTTCCGCCGCCGGCACCGTCGGACAAGGCGCTGGAGATGGTATTGGCACCGGAGTTGGACCCGGCCAGTCGCAAGGTCTTGGTGTTGCCGACGGTCGCCGCGTTGGAGAACGTTCCGGAGAAGGTGACCGGGCCGGAGCCATTGGCGGAAAGGGATGGGAATGAGGAGCCGGTCGAGACAAGGTCGATGGCTCGGTTGGTCGAGTGTCCGGTGCCGGTATAGACGAGGTTTCCGGGAGTGCCGGTTCCCGATGCCCCGAGGAGGATGGCTGAGCCCGCGCCGGCGGCGCTGGACACTCCGCT
>NZ_JBATWY010000225.1:0-86088 GCF_049672945.1 Haloferula sp.
GAAGACACCCGACTTTTCCGGAGGGAATCCCAGCCACAGCCGAACGATCGCACGAGCCGTCGCAAGGCCAACCCCTGCCGGAAGCCCAAGCAACCACCACCGAAGCTCGGAAGCGAACGCGCGTGTGAAGCGACTCACCTCCCCACCGGATTCGAGCAGTGCTTGAGCGAGCATGATCGTGTGCTCGGTGTCATCACTTCCCATCCCCCGACTCCCGATGAATCGATGCCGCCACTTCCCACTCCAACCAAGTCGTCGAATCACATCTGGCCGCAGACCTTCAGCGGGAAGCCCAAGCGCATCGCCGACCATCGTGCCGAGCAGGACCCCCGTCATCCGATCTGACGAAGAAACGTTCATGGCACTACTTTGGCGAGAGCATGCAACTGATCGGCGATCCTCTGAATCTGATCATGCCACGCCAGGATTCCGCGCCAGTTTTGTGGAATTCCTTCTTCACCGTAAAATGCTCCTGCAATCTGCCCGAACACCGCCCCCGTGGTATCGGCGTCCTCTCCAAGGTTCACCGCGAGGAGCGCCCCTTCTTCAAAGGACTCACTATTCCAGAAAGCCCATAAGGCGGCTTCGAGACTCTGAACCACATAACCACTCCCCCGCACTTCATCCCGACTCTTCCCCTTGAATTCCCCTGCCTCAATTCCGGCAATGGCCGGAGCAAGCGCCGATCCATCCAATCCACAGAAACTTTCACTAAACCCCGGTGCAAGCAGATCATCCTTCGAGACGCCATGAAGCGCTCCGGCAATGAGCGCCGCATAATACCGACACGCATCGACTGCCTCCTTCGCGCCATGGGTTGTTCTCGACGAAGCCGCAGCCGCATCGGAAATCTCACTCGGACGGTTGGCAAAGAACATCGCTATCGGAGCGAGCCGCATGATGCTGCCGTTCCCGGCACTTCGAGGGTGAGTCGAGCCTGACTCTGGATCGCTTGTTAGCTCAAATTGCTCCAAGGCCGCCCTCACCGTGTTCCCGATATCAAAACAGCTCCCCGTGGGACTATTCACCCCTCGAAGCCACCATGCGACGTATCGCTCACACTGATCCAACAGGTCGACTCCCTCGCAAGAGATCAGACTCTCAGCAAGGCACAGAGCCATCGAGGTGTCATCGGTCCACTGCCCGGCCTCAAGACGAAAGGGACCGCCACCGACAATGCCATTCAAGGGAGTGAACGTGCCACGCGGCTTGAACTCGACGGTCGTTCCCAGCGCATCGCCGCAGGCCAGGCCAAGCAGGGCGCCGCGAAATCTTTCTCTATTGAGCTTCATCATAACTAAACCGCCTCGTGGATATGAAAGCCTGCCCCAGTGGGCGATTGCTGCTCCAGCCGGATCAACTTGTCCGGATTGCGTTCCCGGGCGACGAGAATCGCGGTGAGGTCCGCGCCCGATTCCTGGAGGATTCGAAATTCCTCCATCCTGAGATCCAGCAACTCGCGCTGATTGGTGATCTCGCTTTCCTGCCGTCCCTTCAGGTGGGCCAGCGCCTGACTTTCCTTCTCCCTCTCGGCTGCAAGCTGCTCCCGCCTTGTCTGGCGCTGCTGTTCCAGTTGGTGATCCAAAGCACGTTGCTGCTCGTCACGATCCCGCGCTGCGCGTTCGTGATCATGCGCCTGCTGGGAATCATTGATCTCCTGCCGCCGCTCCTCGGTCTCTGCCTCAAGCACCAGCGCCGTGCGTGTCTCGATCGCATGGTCATGCATCGCCTGAAGCTTCTGAGGCGCCAGATACCCACGATAGACCACCTTGTTGATCCGATATCCGATCCGCTCGGCCCCACGGTTCAACTCTTGATAGGTCTCCCTATTGTTGAGCCTCGCAGCTTCCAACTTGAAGGCTTCGAAATCACAAGCACCTGCGAACCGGATCACGTCCGAGCTGAGGGCATTGATGAAGTCCGCGACGGGGTCGTGAGTCTGGACGAGCATCCGCTCGATATCCACAAGCTCAAAGAAGACCATCAACCTGACCGTGACCAGCGCCTCATCCGCTGTTCTAACACCTTCGACATCGAAATACATCTGATCCGGAATCACCCGCAGCTTTTCGAACTGAAGCACCCCGGGCACCTTCCGCCCGCTGCCGTCGTCGCCATGCCACTGAAAGCGGTGCAACCATTCGTTCGGCTGCGGAATATGGACCGCCGGACCCCGCAGAACCCGGTGATGAACTCCCTCCGCCGATTCGCGATAGATCACGACCGCCTGATGCCCATCCAGCTCGATCGCCGGCTTCACCTCGATTCCGGCATGCCGCAAGGGATCGAGCCACTCGCTGCAGGGACCCGCAAGATGCTCGGTCGTCCCGTCAGCAAATCGGATCACCAGATACTCGGCATCCCTCGCCACGAAGCGCTCAAGCATTTCGATTCGCTCGAAGGGAGCAAACACCACACGGGGCCCATGCACAATCCGCCGGGTCCCTTTCGGGCTCCACAGGATCGCCGCTTCTCCGTCTTTGATGGTATAGGGAAGAATCATCTCTCAATAGCTTCGAATTCCTTGATCACCTCTTTCGAGTTCACCACCTCCACCCCGGCATCCTTCATCTCAGCCACCGCCGCATCAATATCCCCCGCCTTGAGATCCACGCCACGGCAGGCATCGAGAATCAGACGGACCTTGAATCCCTCGGCAAGCGCATCGAGCGCCGTGAATTTGACGCAGTAGTCCGTCGCCAGACCGGCAATATCCACCGCGTCCACCCCTTCCCTGCGTAGATAATCTCCAAGACCGGTCGCACGCCGGTGGTCGTTGTCGAAGAATCCGCTGTAGCTGTCGACTTGCGGATCCCCCCCTTTCGGAACGATGTGGTCGAGGTGTCGGGTCAGCAGTTTTTCCGAAAAGGCCGCGCCATGACTTCCCTCGACACAATGCACCGGCCACAGCACCTGATCAAGGCCGTCGAGCTGAATCAGATCACCCGGCTGCCGTCCCTCGTGATTCGCAGCAAAGCTGCCGTGTTCAGCCGGGTGAAGATCCTGGGTCGCGACGACCAGATCATAAGCCGGCATCAGTTCGTTGATCCGCGGAACCACCTGGTCTCCTCCGGGAACCGCAAGGCTCCCACCCGGGAGAAAGTCGTTCTGAATATCGATGATGAGAAGTGCTTTCATAAGTTGGTTAGAGTTCGAAATTGAAGCCCTCCTTGAGGAGCGCCTGATACCTGTCCTTGTCGAAGCGGTAGAGTCGCGCCGCCCGATGAGCGACGTCGCTCTGGATCTCGTCGGTCTCTTCGAGAATCCCGAGCTTCAGTGCCTTCTTGCGGAAGTTCCGCTTGTCGATCGGTTCATCGAGGATGCGTTCGTAGAGCTGCTGGAGTTCCGTCAGGGTGAACTTCTCGGGTAGCAGCTCGAAGCCCACCGGTTCGTAGCGGAGCTTCCCCCTGAGTCGCTCCCTCGCGGTTTCGAGAATGCGATTGTGGTCGAAGGCGAGCTTCGGAAGGTCATCAAACGAGAACCAGGCCGCATTCCGTGCATCCGTATCCGCGTTGGGAGCATGATCGATCAAATTGACCAAGGCATAGTAGGCAACCGTCACCACATGCTCACGCGGATCCCGCTTGGGATTTCCGAAGGTGTAGAGCTGTTCGAGGAAAACCTTCTTCAAGCCGGTCTCTTCCCGGAGCTCCCGACGCGCACAGGCATCGAGATCTTCACCTACCCTCACAAATCCCCCGGGCAGCGCCCAGCGCCCCTCGAAAGGCGGAATGTCACGCTGAATGAGCAGGACTTTCAGATCCTCCTCATCGAGCCCGAATACCACACAATCCGTGGTCAGGGCAGCTCGGGCGTAGTCGTAGGTGTGGCTCATGCAAGAACTTATAGTGTGATTTTTACACCAAGTCAATCTAAAAGTGTTGTTTTTACACTTAGTCGCGCGCAGCGCAATCAATGCGGGAGATTTGAGTAGCCTATCCAAGCTTCTCGATCCCAACCGAAATGATTTCGGCATGATCAAATGCCAGTTCGGGCAGATCACCGATGGGATGCCACTCAAGCGCCTGGGCATCATCTGCCGCAACAGGATTGAGAACGCCACCATCAGCAACTCCCCAAAAGACCAGCGAAACGGTATGCCCGCGCGGATCGCGGCCCGGCCTTCCCCAAAATCCGAGCGGCTCGAGCGGAATGCCATCGAGCGAGGTCTCTTCCTTCAGCTCCCGGGCTACTCCAAGATCGGGATCCTCGTTCTCGTCGAGGAAGCCGCCGGGAAGGGCCCAGTGATGCTGGAAGGGCGGATTCTTCCTTTGGATAAGAAGCACATGCCACTCACCAAGATGCCGGGAAAAGACAAGTGCATCTGTCGTCACGGCAGGACGTGGATACTGGTAGCGGTAACTCATGAGCTTTAAAGTTTCTCCAACTCCTCCTCGAAGCCACTGCTCAGGATCGGAAAACGACACCAGGTCTTGGGATCGAGATTCTCATCATCGAGATGGAAACTCGGCGCATAGCGTTCGCGTTTCCATTGGTTCCGCGACCAGAGACGGAAAAAGCGCACGACCCAGGCCTTGACGGTCTCCACGGGATACTCGGGGAAACGGTGGCGAATCAATTGCATCACCTCAGCCGGCGACTTCTTATCGCGAATGGCAATGCGCTCGATCGCGTCGAGAATCGGATAGGGCATCAGATCGCCTTCGTCGGTCTGCTCTTCTTCCGCCGGCCTCAACTCGGCCGTTGGTTGCTGGACATTGACGACCGCCAGCGCTGGAATCTTCGGAACCATCTCCGACCCCTCGGTTTCGAGCCACCGCAACCAGCGTCTCAGGAAATCCTTGTCGATCCCTGCGATCGGGCTGAGGCCACCGCAGGTATCGCCATCCATCGTGGCATAACCGACCGCCGCCTCCGAGCGGTTGCTGGTGGCAAGCAGCAGGCCATTCCGAATGTTTGCCTGCATCCAGATCCCCGGCGCGCGAACACGGGCCTGAATGTTCTGCAGTGTAATGTCATCGGTCTCCCAATCGAGCTTCCGACCAATCGTCCCTTCAGCCAAGGCGATGTAGTGATCCACCGCCGGCTGCACATCCCACGAGGCGAACTCCGCCCCGAGCGCAGCCGCCAATTCTGCCGCAGCATTCTCAGTCACATCGCCACTATTCGCCGTTGCCTGGTAAACGCAAAGCAGGAGCTTTTTCATGTCCAGAGCCTCAGGAAAGTAATCCAAATCTCCGGCAAATCGCTCCTCACCGAGTTCCCGCACGGCGAGAACACGCATTAAATAGACGAGGCAAGCGACCGCCGCCGAGTCGGCCCCGCCACTCAGCGAAACCACGAACCCGTTCGACCGGCTCTTCCGCATGTAATCGAACAGCCCCAGCGCCAGGGCATGGGTGAATTCGTCCTCCTTGGTCCACTTCAACGGTGGATCCGCCAGTGTAGGACCCATTTCATCCGGCCATTCGAATGGCACCTGCACCACCCCATGATGTCCTGGATCCAAGTCCCGACCAGCAGTGCGAGCCTGACTCAAGCGATTGATATCGAGGTCAACCACGGCGCAGGTCACCGTGCTTTCCCGAAAACTGAATCTCGGACCCGAGGCCACCAGCCTGCCCCCGGTCGCAATCATACTACCTCCGTCGTAGATGATTCGGCCTGCCTCGTTCCCAAGGAGGTTCGCATAAACGTAGGCGACCCCGAACGCACGCGAGCCTTCCTGCACGAACTGCTCGCGGATCTCCTGTTTGCCGAAAGCAAAATGACTCGCACTCGGATTCAGGATCACATCGACCCCGATCTTCGTATGCTCGCGCCCTGGTCGGTCCGCCACCCAGGCGTCCTCGCAGACTTCAAAGCCGATCCGCACGCCTCCCACGTCGAAACAAATATCGCCTAACGGAACCGAAATACCGCCAACTTCGGTGACCGTTGCCAAACCCGGCGGCCATGGCCGGAACCAGCGCGGCTCGTAGTGCAGTCCATCACCCGCAAGGTTCTGCTTGGCATAAAATCCGACCAGCGCCCGATCAATCACCAGCGCCACCACGTTATAGACCGCATTGTGATGCCAAAGCGGAAGACCGACAGCAACCGCCATCCCTTCCGTCTCCGCCATCAACTTCTGCAGCTGATCGAGGGCTATGTCAGCCGTCGCCCGCGCCAAAAAGAGATCCTCACAGCCGTAGCCAGTGATCGCGAGTTCAGGCAAACATAGCATCGCCGCGCCTTCGCCTCGCGCCGCCTTGATGCAATCGCCCAGGCGCTCCAAATTCCCCTTCCAATCGAGAGGGACCTGATTAACCGACGAAGTAGCGAGTCGAATGATGTTCATGCTTTGAATCCGTTGGCGACGAGAAGCTCGCGCTTGGTTTGCTCGAGTGCCGGATCAATTTCCAATACGGGAATCCGTTTGGCGAGCCCGCGCCAGCCGGCAATCGCCCGGTCACGAATCACAGCGACGGGTTCATCCGCCAGCACCCGCCGCCCCTTCCGCACCGCCGGCACGAGAAGCCGCTCACCTTCCGCGATACCATCGGCTTCGTTGCAAAGCCGATCACCGACCACATGGCCATCGGCATCACGAGTCCTCTCGATCTGAAGAATACCCGGATTCGAAACCTTGATCAGATCGTTCGAAAGCTTGATCCGGTACTTCCATGCACCCCCGGCATCGCGAATGGCCCCGAGCTTGTAAACACCGCCGAGCGCAGGCTGGACGCTTGCCGTCACCAAGCGTGTGCCAATGCCCCAGACATCGATTCTGGCGCCCTTTTTCTTGAGTTCCACAATCGACTCCTCGTCCAGATCATTGCTCGCGACGATCTTCGTCTCCTCGAAACCCGCCTCATCCAACAGCTCACGCGCCGCAATGCTGAGGCCCGCGAGGTCACCCGAATCCAATCGGATCGCCAGCAGATCGTGACCCTTCTCGCGAAGTCTCCGACCGCTCTCGATCGCATTCTGAACACCCTTGAGGGTGTCGTAGGTATCGACGAGAAACACCGCATTGTTAGGCATCGCCTCGGCATAGCGATCAAAGGCCTCGCGCTCACTGTCAAAACTCATCACCCAGCTATGAGCGTGCGTCCCCTTCACCGGAATCCCGAACTTCATCCCCGCGAGGACATTCGAACTCGCCGCACAGCCGCCGATATAGGCCGCACGGCTCGCCGACAAACCACCGTCGGGTCCCTGAGCCCGCCGCAAACCAAACTCGAACACATCGTCGCCTCCAGCCGCCGCACAGATCCTCGCCGCCTGGGTCGCAATCAGCGTCTGAAAGTTCACGATATTGAGCAGAGCCGTCTCCACCAACTGGCATTGAATCAGCGGCCCCTTGATTCTCATCAATGGCTCATGCGGCAGCGAAATCTCACCTTCAGGAATGACGTCAACCTCAAGGTCCCACTCAAGATCCCGGAGATAGTCCAGGTAGCCGGCATCAAACAAGGGAGCTCCATCCGCACCCGTCAACCCGGCAAGGAACTGCAGTTCGTCACGATCAAACTTCAGCTCGTTCAAAAAGTCCGCCGCCGGTCCGGTTCCTGCCACAATCGCCGCATCTCCCCCGAAAGGAGCCCGCCGGTAGAACAGGTGAAAGACCGCCTCCCGTTCGGCCAATCCACACTTCCAGTATCCATAACCCATGGTCAGCTGATAGAGATCCGTCAAAAGGGGCGAGTGCATGCCCAAGTCCTTATAGTGTATTTTTTACACTAACAAGCAGAAATTCAGAAAATCGATTGCTCCACAAGGGTTCGGGGAAAAGCCATCACCTGCTTCCTACGAGATCAGCTACCGAAGAATCGCGATACCGAAACACTTTTATAAGCCCGCTATTGCATTAAATTGCAGAATCGTGATCAATTCTCAATCGAGCTTGCGTAAGGGACTCCTGACCCTTCCAGGCTCCAAAGAACCAACTCATGAGACCCATCCAACCCATCATCCGCACCTCCATTGGAATCACCTTTCTCCTGACCGGCATCCTCCATGCCCAGGAGTCTTCAGAGGTCACGGTGGAAGTCGATTGGTTTGCCGAGATTCTCAAAGGCGGCCTGACTTCCGTCGCTCTCATCGCGCTGCTGATGGCGGGAATCACTTTCGCGGTCGAGCGGACGCTTGCCTCCCGCAGTCGCTTCATTTCACCCGATGGCCTCGCCACCAAGGTTGCCCCGCTCTGGTCCAAGCAGGACTACGACGGCATTCTTTCCACATGTCGCAGCCAGCCCAGCACCCTGAGCCGTATGATCGAGTTTCTCGTGGGGCATCGCGACACCTCACCGGACCTGCTCATCCCCGGAGCTCAGGACATCGCCACCCGCGAGTTGAAACGTCAGGCACAGAAAAACTACTCGCTCGCGGTCGTCGCTGCTCTCGCCCCCCTCCTCGGATTGCTCGGCACGATGATCGGCATGATCGAGTCGTTCAAACTGGTCGAAGTCTACGGCGACGATGGCGGTGCCTCGATGCTCGCCGGCAGCATCTCGAAAGCCCTGATCACCACCGCCGTCGGTCTGATCATCGCCATTGGAAACCTCGTCATCTACCATTGGATCAAGTCGAGGACCAACGCCAGTGCGATCCAGCTCGACGAAGACTTCGAACGCCTGGTCAACGCCTGGCTTCTCACACCCGTCGAAAAAACCAACGAGCCATCCCATGAGTAGGCGACGACGTAAAACCAACGCTGCGGATGAACTGGCGGATGTCCCGATGTCCCCTCTCATCGACTGCGTCTTCCTGCTCCTGATCTTCTTCCTCGCCACATCCATTCTCAAGCGAAAGGAAAAGCAGATCCAGGTCGACCTGCCCGACGGCACCGCATCGGTCGCCGCGCTTGTTGCCGAAGATACGATCGTCATCGGGCTCGATTCGAAGGGAGAACCAACCTTACCCGCAGAAGCCCGCGACAAGGATGGCTCCTACGTCTGGCTTCCCCTTGCCGACCTGGCCAGCCACCTCAAGTCATTGGTCGACACTCGTGGGCCATCCGTTCTCGAACAACCGCTCCTGATCAATGCCCATCGCGACGCCCCCTTTCAGAAAGCCATCGATGCCCTCGACCTTTGCACGCTTCAGGGATTCAGCCGGGTTTCGGTGAAGACGCGCCAGCACCTTGGCACCGAAGACGAACGGCTCGGAAACCAGTAACTCCAACATCCCATGTCACTCCTCGACGAAGAAGAAGCCGAAATCTCGATGTCCCCGCTCATCGACTGCGTCTTCCTGCTCCTCATTTTCTTCCTGGTTTCCACCATGACGCGGAAGGAGAACCGGGACATCGAAATCCTTCTCCCTCAGTCCACTTCCGCGGCGAAGGTCGTGCCGAGCGATGACTTCCTCGTCATCGGTGTCGATACGGCTGGCTCGATTTTCGTCGATGGCGAGGAAACCACCCTCAACCAGCTTCATCTGCTACTCCGCGAGGTGGGAATCGACAACACCGACCAGTACATCCGGCTCGACGCGGACGAAGCCACCCCGCTTCACC
Source organism: Haloferula sp. (assembly GCF_049672945.1). Taxonomy (NCBI): domain Bacteria; kingdom Pseudomonadati; phylum Verrucomicrobiota; class Verrucomicrobiia; order Verrucomicrobiales; family Verrucomicrobiaceae; genus Haloferula; species Haloferula sp. Next base: position 9,464 of record NZ_JBATWY010000225.1, read on the forward strand.
GCGTCGTCGAAGTCCTCGACCTTTGCGAATTCAACAACCTCGCCAATGTCGGCATCCGAACCTACGATGAGCACTACAACCGACGTTAGGAACGGCTCGCCGCGCCGTCGCACCGTGCTGTGGATTTCGCTCGCCGTACAGGTGGGCCTGTTCGCGCTGTTGTGGTTCGCCGCCCCGCTGCGCACCAGCTCGATGAGCGTGAACCCGGAAGAGGTCAAACTCCGTGCGGCCGAGGTTGAAAAACGCGAAAAGCAGCGCCTCGAAGAGGAGCGCAAGCGTCGGGAGAAAGTCGCTCTCAAGGAAGAGGACGCCGAAACATTGCGCAAGAAAGCCGAGGCCAAGGAAGTGCGCAGAGTAGCCAAGAAGGTCCGTGAGATGCGCGAGATCAAGGAGCGAATCAACACCGAGCGCGACCTGAGCTTGACCCGCCTCGCGGAGCGCAGCCTCGATGACATCAACAGCGCAAGAATCACCGACCTCCTGTCCCTCGCCGAGGCAGTGGTCGAGGCATCCGGCCACCTGCAGGTGCGCAGCCAGCTTCCCCTCGCGCAGTCCACCCGTCCTGCCTGCGTCGCATTGCGAGATGCCACGGCCGCCTACCTCGAGGGCAACGAATGGAAGGACACCCGCACGCTCTCCTCACTCGCCCTGGACATCCGTGATTCGCTTCAGCAAAAGATCACCTTGATCAAGGACGAGGCCATCACCGACGAACAGGAACGCGAGAAATACGGCCTCTTTGTCCATGACTCGAACGGCGTCGTGACACGGGTCGATGAGTATCTTGCCCAGCTTGAGCAGATCCTCACCACCGAAGCCGAGCTCGCCGCCGTCAACGATCTCAGTGGTGTCCCTTCCGAGACCCCGTCCGACGGGCAGGCCGATCCCGAAAGCATGAGTCTCGACGAACTCGTCGCGGAAGCCGCCGCGCTCGAACAGACGACCGCCCAGAGCTTCGCAGAAATGCGCGCTTCCGAAATGGCCCAGATCGAAGGCAGCTCGTTCGACTCAGCCATGGCGAAGATCACCCAGGCCATGGCCGGCGCAGCTTCGTCGAAATCGGGACAGGCAAACGAAACCGCATCCGTTCAGGCAGACTCTGCCCCTGTTGGAGAGTCATCCTCGGGACCATCGACCATCAAGGACCTCCAGAACTTCCGCGATGCTCAAGCGGCCAAGACTCAGCAGGTGACCGGCAACTGGGTCAAGGCGATGAACATGGGCCAGCAAGCAGCCGCAGCGGGCAGCCAGAACCAGGTCGGCCGCAGCGCCACAGCCTTCCAGGCCTCAAAGGCCGGATCGCCTCAGGGACAGGGTAGCGGAAACAGCCAGGGCGCCGCCGGCAAACGGGGCGGCGATAGCAGCAAGACCAGTCGCAACCGCAGCGGCGGGGGCGGAACTGCCTTTCGCTCCCAGTCACGCACCGATCTCGATGCGACTGCAGGACTTCGATCCAAAGTCCCGGTCTCGACGATCAAGGCCAAGGCGCTTCCCGGCCGCCGCTTCCGCAACGACAGCACCCGCCAGGGATGGCTCTTCATCGATACGTGGTATGTCATCGGACCGTGGGAAAATCATGGCCAGCTCAACTACGAGATTGCCCATCCTCCTGAAGTCACCATCGACCTCGACGCCGAGTATTCCGACGGCAAACCCATCGCTCCTAACAGCGACAAGCGCCACCCGCTCAAATGGCAATTCGTCCAAAGCGACATCATGCGGATCACACCGCCCAACGAACAGGCGCGCTCGACCTACTACGCCTACACCGAAGTCTACTTTGAGGAAGCCGCGGAGATGCTTGTCGCCATCGCCACCGATGACGCCGCCCGCATGTGGGTCAACGACAAGCTCGTCTGGGAGGATCAGGGCCAGAGCGCGTGGAACCTCGACGAAGGCTTCCGCGTCATCCGCTTCAAAAAGGGATTCAACAAGTTCCTCGCCCGGATCGAGAACAGTCCGACGCTCTGCGAGTTTTCCGTCCTCCTCTGCCCCCCCGACCAGATCTCGAAGTAGCCTTCGAACCGCCGGCACCAACGTCCAGTCCTAGATACTGAAATCGACTTCTCCCCGGCCCTTCTGATCCCCGTCGAGCTTGCCACAGACAAGTCGGCAAAGCGCAAAAACCAGCTCATCCTTTACGCCATAAAAAACCTTCACCCCCTCTTTGCGCCGGGAAAGCAGCCCCGCATCGAACATTGTCTTCAAATGCTTGGAAACACTGGCCTGACCCATCCCGGTCGCTTCCACCAGCTCCCCGACCATTCGCTCCCCCTCTTTCAATTCCTGAAGCAGCGCCAGCCGTCCCGCATCACTCAGGGCGCGGAAAGTCTCAGCGACGAGCGCCAGGGCTTCTGCTGAGAGCTTTGTCTTCTTCGAGCGGGACTTCACTTTCGGACTCATATATTCTTAGCTTGGAATATATGAAACCATGGGATTTACCCGGGGTCAACCGCTTCCCTCCGCCGAGTGACTCCGGCTTGCGCCCGGACGGATCCCGACCAATTTGGATCATGACGGATTCTCCCTGGCAAAACGCCTACCTCGGCTCGCTCGCCGCCGATGCCCTTTCCATGCCCGTGCATTGGTATTACGACCGCAGCGCCCTGATCGATGAATACGGCCAAGTCAGCCACTACCTCGCCCCCCGGAATCCGCACTCGGGCTCCATCCTCTGGCGCTCCCACTATGAAGCGCTGAATGAGAAAGGCGAAATCCTTCACGATCAGGCGCGCTACTGGGGGGTAAGGGGCATCCACTACCACCAGTTCCTCAAAGCCGGTGAGAACACCCTCAACTACCAACTCGCCACCGAGCTTGTCCGCTTCTCCATCGCAAATGGCGGCTACGATGCCGACCAGTGGCTCGATCGCTATGCCGAGGTCATGCTCACGCCGGGCTGGCATCGCGACACCTACCTCGAAGAGTATCATCGCGGATTCTTCACCAACTACGCCAAGGGCAAGCCACTCCGGAAATGTTCGATCCGCGACGAACACATCGGCGGTCTCGCCCAGGTACCTGCACTGTGCTTCGTTCTCCGGGATCTCGATCTGCCAGAGCTCCGCAAGCAGGTGAAGGAACACGTCGGCCTCACCCACTCCCACGCCAACGTGCTCCGGGCGGCCGACACCCTCAGCCGGCTGCTTTTCCGGATCGCCGAAGGCATCCCGCTACGTGAAGCCATCCAGCGTGAAGCCGGTGACTGGATCTCCGGAACCAAAGCCGAGAAATGGAGCAGCCAGCCGGACACGACCATCATCGGCCAGCGCTACAGTCCCGCTTGTTACATCGCCGAATCGATGCCCGCCTCCCTCTATCTTGCGTGGAAATACCATGACAACTTCGATGCTGGAATCACCGCCAATGCGATGGTTGGCGGCGACAATTGCCATCGCGGCGCCGTGGTCGGATCCCTACTCGGCGCGGCAAATGGCATCGCCCCGGAATGGATCGACGGCCTCGTATCCCAAGCAGTCCCAGCCGCATGACCCCGACACGCGCTGCCGCTATCGAACGGCTTGAGGCATTCCTTCCCCGGGCGGGATCCAAGTACGCCAGTCATCGTAATTTTGACCACGGCCCCGGAGACCGGTCGAACATCTCGATGCTTTCCCCCTACATCCGCCACCGCCTGATCACGGAAGAGGAGGTGAGTAAACGGGTTCTCGATTACCACAGCCCTCGTTCCGCGGAAAAGTTTCTCCAGGAGATCGCCTGGCGCACCTACTGGAAAGGCTGGTTGGAAATGCGCCCTGCCGTTTGGTCCGACTATCTCCACGATCTTTCGATTCTGCCGAAGGCCGGGGCCTACCAGCAGGCCATCGAAGGACGCACCGGACTCGAGTGTTTCGACGCCTGGGCCAAGGAACTCATCGAATACGGCTACCTCCACAACCACACCCGCATGTGGTTTGCCTCGATCTGGATCTTCACCTTACAGCTTCCCTGGCAACTTGGCACCGACTTCTTCATGCGTCATCTCATGGATGCGGATCCCGCCTCGAACACCCTGTCATGGCGCTGGGTGGCCGGTCTCCACACCCCGGGGAAGCACTATCTGGCCCGGGCATGGAACATCGAGAAATACACTTCGGGACGATTCAATCCTCACGGTCAGCTCAACGAATCGGCCAAGCCACTTCCGCTTGATCGAAGCTACCAACGTGAACCGCTGAGCATCGCCGAAAATCCAACACCATCCGGGCGAGTCGGACTCCTGATCTCACCGGACGATCTTTCACCCGAGCCTTCCAAGCTCGGCCCGATCGCCTCCACCGCGATCCTGATGCCTGCCGTTCATACTCCCTTTCTCGAAGGCGCGATCCATGATACCCGGCTCCGCCTCGAAGCATGCCTTCTCGAAGGTGATTCCGGCTCCGCCATTTCCGACTGGATCACCCGCGAAAACCTTGAGCACATCACCTGCATCAAACCAACGACAGGCCCCTGGAGCGGTGTCCTGAACGGCATCGACGCTCCCATTCATTTCTTCGTCAATAACTGGGACCGCCGCCTCTGGCCAATGGCCACTGCGGGTTTTTTCAAGCTGAAGAAGTCTCTTCCCGAGCTCCATCGATCTCTTGCAGGCGAAGCCCAACCGGAGCTCTTTTAAAAGCGGTCCCCGATTTTTGACATCATTCCTCGAGCAGGGAAAGCCGTTCCACCAGATCTTCGAGTGGTGGGCGCTTGTTGATGTCGTGCACATCGATCCAACGGATGATTCCCTTCTTGTCGATCAGGAACAGCGCCCTCTCGGTCGTTCCATCCGAGCGCAAGACTCCATACTCGGAGGCCACCTTGCCATGGGGCCAGAAGTCGGAGAGCGCCTCGAAACGAAGCTCCCCCATCTGACTGGTCCAGGCATGCAGCGTCGGCACGTTGTCGGTGGTGATGCCGAGCATCACGGTGTCCTCCTGCTCAAGCAGGTCGTAGGCGAGGCTGTAGCCCGGCCACTGCGCCGAACAAACCGGTGTAAAGGCAGCGGGTACGAACGAAATTACCACGTTCTTCTTCCCTCGATAAGAAGAGAGGCGGACCGGCGAACCAGACAGGGATGGCAGCGTGAAGTCCGGCGCCAATTGCCCCACCGATACCGCAAGTCGCGAATCAATCGGCTCAAGTTTTCCCGGATCGTAGACCATCGACGATGGCACCGGGGTATCGTGGTTCGCGCATGAGGCAAACAACAGCCCTGCGGCAAAAAGGAGAGGATGCTTTCTCATGGCCGTATCATGGTAGGATCGCGTTGAGAATCTCATCGGTGCGCCCCATGACGTGTTGAGTCCGGTAGAACTCCTTCCACGTCCCGCCCTCCCGCCGCAGCGCAATCAGCAGCGGCGGGCGGAACGATCCATAGCGTTTCGAGATCGCCAAATCACGGTCCGAAATAACAGGAAACGGCACCTTGAAACGCTTGCGATACGTCTCGGCCTCCAAAGGGGAATTGCCCCAACCAACCGCATAGAACTGGACTTTGGAACCCATGCCCCGGCTATTCACCGCACGCTGGAGTTCGTTGACATGGGAAGCTTCAGTCTGACAAGTGTGACAGTACATGTCGAAAAAGTCGACCACGGCGATAGGCGCATTCGTTTGAAGGAAGGACCCAGCCGGAGCAAGACCAGCCGCAGACGAGTCGCCGGAGGTCGAGCAACCAGTCACCGACCAACCCAGCACCACGGCCATCAGGAGAAAGATACGGCTCATCGCAAAAAGATGTTCTTAATTGTAGGGAATGCAAGAAGGCTCCCCGGAAGAGCTCCCGGAGAGCGGCTCGTCGTCTTAGTATTTCCAACTTAGCCCAAGATCGACCGTATCTTCGGAAAGCGTCGAACTCAAAGTGGTCGGTTGACCGAAGGGATCGGTTCCGCTTTCGGTGATGCTGTTGCTGAAGGCGTGTACCCACGCCACATTGAAAGTCAGACAATCATTGATCTGCCAGCCCACACCAAGACTCAGGTGATGCTCGACCACCGCAGGGAATCCAATGACCCGGAAGCTTTCATAGTAGTAGCGGGGAATGTTTTTACCCTGCACGTTCACCACGTCCATGCCCGGACCGAAGGCACCATTCCATCCGCTATGATTCTTGACCGGATTGGTCCCATAGTTGTAGCCGGCGCGCAGCCAGAGCTTGCGGGGGATCAGCGAGTATTGGACGCCAAGCGCGATCACCCACTCATCATCCCAATCAAAATCCTTGTATCCCGCCGCATCGGACCAGTTCAGCCAGCGGCCATCCAGCTCGATCAGCAAGCGATCGTCAAAACCGGTCCACGCCACACCGACCGCCACTTGGTGCGGCATCTCAAGCTCGAGTGAGTCAGGTGTGGGGTTGGCATCAAAGAACGCGACATTGTCGAAGGTCGTCGACTGGGGTGAAATGTAAGTCAGCCCAAACGACCAATCCTTGACCGGCTTCCAGACCACCCCGAGTTGCACACCAAAGCCGAAGTCGTTCTTCCGGCCCTGCCCGAGGTCAAGCGTGGCGTAGTCGACGTGAAAGGAAGCACCCAAGGAAAGCTCGGGAGAAACCGCGTAGGCGATCGACGGTGCCATCTTCATGATCGCCAGATCCGTGTATTCACCGCTCGCCAAAGGTGCCGTGCCCCCCGGTCCGAAGTTGAAGAAGCCCGGTTGATTCAGCGAGGTCTGACGGTAGTTCACCCCGAGACCACTGACACCGTAGATCGAGAAACCGGCCCGCCAGCGCGTCGCTCCATCGCCGATGGGAAACGACAGACCCAGCGCGGGAATCGGGTAGATCGAATCATGGCTTTCCCCGCCATAAACTCCCCGACTGTTGCTGATATAACCTTCCGGTTTGGGCATGAAGAAGGTCAACGCGAAGTCCGCCTGAGGTTCGGCACACACCGGACTGAGGCACATCGCCGCTGGGTTGGAGAACACCGCACTGATCGCATCCTGCGGAGCGGCAACGCCGGTCCCGCCAAGGGCACGTGAAATGGGACCAATACCGATCAGGTAATCGCCATTGGTTGCCCATGCTGGGTTGGTGAGGCCGAGACCGATCGCGGTTACGGCCATGAGTCTCTTATTCGTTTTCATGGCTCTGGTTGCTTGGTTGAAATAAAGAATGCGTGGGGCGGCCCGAAGGTCGCGACACGCATGCTGTAGGATTGGGGCACATTGGAGTGCCGGCATGGCCGGCGGTTTGGGATGGTCACGCCCACGGCGTCCACCCGTTTTCTATCAGGTAAAGATAATCTGGGATCCGGCGGAAAGTTCGTAGAACTCTCCAACCGTGAGGACACGATCCATCTGCGGGCAGAAGTCCGCTTCTGTTAGATGAAACATGTCCACGGTCGCCTTGCAGGCGAAGATCTTACCACCGGCATCCGAGATCATTTCGATAAACTCGCCGACCGGAGGGATGTCGAGCTTGTCCATTTCCTTGCTCATCATGTAGGTGGCGAATGCCGACATGCCGGGAAGGGATCCCATCCAGGTGGGAAGCGGGAAACCCTTGGCGTCGGGGACGCGCATCGCCGGATTCCCAACGGTCGCGACCTTGAGGCCGTTCATGTACTTCGTCAGGATTCCGTAGAGTCCGAAGAAGGTGAAAAACAGATTGGCCTCGATGCCCTCCATGCGGGCGCCATTGGCCATGATCAGCCCCGGATAAATACCCTCGAGGGATCCCCGCGAGACGATGATCGAGACTTTCTTGATGGGTTCATCAGACATGACATTGAGTGGTTGGAGTTGAATTGGTGGCTGATACCGGGAGTGCTCCCGTCACACGCAGCTGGCGGGCTTCGGGTAGCCTGCGATCTTGGCCGCCTTCTTGATCGGACCGTTGGGGAACAGCGCGTAAAGCTCTTTGGTCGGAATACCGCCAACCTTGTTCATGCGGCGCATGCCGGGGACGACTCCCTTTTCTCCAAAGTCCTTGTCAATGAAGTCGAGGACCTTCCAATGGGCTTCAGTCAGGGTGATGCCTTCCTTTTCGGCGAGCCCCACAGCGACCTCACGGCTCCACTGCGAGTGATTCGTCATGTAGCCTTCTTCATTGAGCGAGACAACATCTCCGTTGATACTGGTAATTGACATGGCTTTGATTGGTTTGGTGTTGGTGAAATCATTCGGAAGCGACGGGAACTTTCTCCTCCTTCGGGATATTCTTTCCGGCCATGGACATCTTGTGCCCGACCATCGGAATCGGCAGCCCCTGGAGCAGGACGTTCCAGTAGATCCACTTGAAGGCCATCTTGCCCATGTGGTTGAGCCGTGACTCATCGAGCAACGACATCGGACCGATTCCAGGCACCGGAAACTTTCCGGTCACAGGTTCCTGTTCGTAATTGAAATCGAGCAGGTAGCCCTTGCCCTTGCCGGACTCGATGAAGCAGTTGGCGTGACCATCGAAGTGAGTCTCCAGTGGCTTACCGTCGATGAAGGCGAGGAGGTTTTCGGTGAGTACCTCGGCTTCAAAGTGAGCAACAGACCCGGCCTTCGATGTCGGTGCATCCGTGGCATCGCCGATCACGAAAATATTCTTGTGAGCCTTGGACTGCAGCGTGTGTTTGTCGGTCGGCACGTAGTTGAACTCATCGCCCAGACCCGAGCGCTCGATCATCGGATCCCCCATATTGGTCGGCACCGTGACCAAGAGGTCGTAGGGCACTTCCTTTTCATCCCACGAGACGATCTTGTGATCTTCATTGTCGACCCTGGCGATACTGAAATCGGTGACCACATTGATCTTCTTGTCTTCGAGCAGGTGACCCAGGATTTTCGAGGCCACGGGCTTGGTGAAGGCGCCGGAGAGTGGAGTCACGAAAGTGATCGCGGTCTTATCCCGCAGTCCGTGCTCGGAAAGCCAGGCATCGGCGAGGAAGGCAAACTCGAGCGGAGCCACCGGGCACTTGATCGGCATCTCACAAATATGGACGACGAGTCGGCCACCCTTGAACTCCTGCAAGGCACCGCGCAAAGCACGCGAGCCTTCAAAAGTATAGAATTCATGCACCTTGTCGCGCCAGTCGGAGCCCGTCATGCCCTCCGTTTCCTCCGGAGCAGGAGCAGTGCCGGTGGCCACCACCAGGACGTCATAGGAAATGGAATCACCGGTCGCCAGTTGAACTCGGTTGGCACCGGCATCGATGCGTTCCACCGGTACCTGAAGATAGGTCACGCCGCGACCGATGAACTTCCGCTTGGGACGGACGATATCTTCTTCCGAATAGATGCCAAAGGGCATGAAGAGGAAGCCGGGCTGGTAATAGTGCTCGGCATCCTTGTCGAGCAAGGTGATCTGCCACTTGGTCAGATCTAGTTTCCGACGCATGTGGTTGGCCATGATCGTGCCAGCCGTGCCGGCACCGAGAATCAAAAAGTTCTTTTTCATGAGGTCTGAGTAGGTTCAAGATAGTTGGCGCGGAGAAATTCGATCAGGGCCCCCACCCGGGGGTCGGAGACCCGGTAGTGGATCTGCTTCTTGTCCCGCCGCTTCTCCACAATGCCGGCGAGCCGCAAGACCCGAAGCTGCTGGGAGATGTTGGAAAGCTGACTATCACCCACCACGTCCGCGATGTCCTGAACACAGGCCTCGCCATGCATGAGAGTGCAGACGATCCGGAAGCGTGCCTTGTTCGACAACAAGTGGCACAACTCGACGACGTGCTGACAGACACTTTGGTTCTGCTCGAACTCGTCCTTGATCGCTTGAAGTTCCTCCTTAGTCATTTCAATACCTAATAAAGTGAACAATTGATGAAGCGTCTTCTCATTCCCTCCGTGAAGATGCGCATATTTTGCTTTATTGGTTTCAAACCTCTCCGAGTAACGGAGCGTTAGCCGTCGAGGATTTTGTAATCCCCGACTCAATGCGATCTCCACCTCCCCCACCTGACCGGAGGTCAACGGAAGCCGTTCATAGCTCCGCGGATCACCTTGTTTCGCGATTTTTTCTCACCTGAAATTCTGTGGGACCTGGCGACGCGATCGTCATCTGCTGGCCATCCACGCCAAAACCGACGCACTGCTATCTTCTACCCACGCCTGGAGTTTCGATTTTTAATCACATGCCCCTTCCTTGCTATTTTCCCCTCGTTTTTTCTCGCAGCTGGACATGTTCCAAAGTTTGGCGAATCATGTCCGATGCTTGATTGGGAGATCTCTAACAAGACTATTCCAACGGGATCAGAGGATCCCAATCTTCCCTGTCTGCATCAACCTACAACCTGCTCCAACCCAAACCTGGAGAACCTAAGATGATCACGGAAGGATTCGAATTGATGCTGGTCGGAATGAGTGTGGTCTTCGCCTTCCTCATTCTCCTCGTTGGATTCATGCATCTGAGTGGCCGATTCTTCGCCCGTTTCTCCAAGCTCTTTCCCGATCCGGAACCAAGCAAACCCGGTCTTGGAGTGAAACCCGTCCACTCGTCAGAAAAACAGGCGGTCGCGCTCGCCGCAGCCTATCGCGCCCGACGCGGCTCGTAGCGTTCATGAGCAACCCTCAACCCCATCAATCCCATGGCCAAGAAAATCGAAGTAATGATCACCGCGTTTCGCGATGGATTCCAGAGCGCCTACGGAGCCCGCGTCTTCACCAAGGACTTCATGCCCGCGGTTGAGGCTGCCCGCGATGCCGGGATCCGACATTTCGAAGCCGGCGGCGGCGCCCGCTACCAGTCGCTCTACTTTTACTCAAACGAGGACGCATTCGACATGATGGACACCTTCCGCGAGAAGGCCGGTCCCGATGCCAACCTCCAGACCCTCGCCCGTGGCATCAACGTCGTCGCCCTCGACTCCCAGCCGCGCGACGTCATCGACCTCCACGCCAAGCTTTTCAAGAAGCACGGCATGACGACGATCCGCAACTTTGATGCGCTCAACGACGTCAACAATCTGGTCGACTCCGGTCGATCCATCACCAAGCACGGCCTCAATCACGAGGTCTGCGTGACGATGATGGCGCTGCCGCCAGGTTGCACCGGCGCCCATGATGCCGAATTTTATGCCAAGACCCTCGACGACATCCTCGCCGCCGAGATTCCCTTCACCTCGGTCTGTTTCAAGGATGCCAGCGGAACCGCCTATCCTTCGATGATCTACGAGACCGTCAAGGCCGCTCGCAAACGACTCCCGGAAGGCACGCGCCTCGTTTTTCACACTCACGATACCGCAGGCACCGGCGTGATCTGCTACCAGGCCGCGATCGATGCCGGCATCGACCAGATCGACCTCTCCCTGGCTCCCTGCTCCGGCGGCACCTGCCAGCCCGATGTTGCTTCGATGTGGCATGCCCTGCGCGGCTCCGACTACGAACTCGACCTCGATATTGAAAGGGTGATGGTCGCCGAGGAAGTCTTCAAGGACTGCATGGCCGACTACTTCATGCCGCCCGAAGCGAAAGCGGTCGAACCGCTCATCCCATGGAGCCCGATGCCCGGTGGAGCGCTGACCGCCAACACCCAGATGATGCGGGATCACGGCATCATGGACCGCTATCCCGAAGTGATCGCAGCGATGGGCGAAGTCGTGCGTCTTGGCGGATTCGGCACTTCGGTGACCCCCGTCAGCCAGTTCTATTTCCAACAGGCCTTCAACAACGTGATGTTCGGCAAGTGGGAGAAATTTGCCGATGGCTACGGAAAGATGGTGCTCGGCTATTTCGGCAAGACACCGGTGCCACCGCATCCTGAAATCGTCCGCAGAGCCGCCGAGAAGATGGGCATGGAGCCCACCACCGAAAGCCCGCTTGAAATGGATGAACGCAATCCTGCCAAGGGACTGGCTCCGGCCGAAGCCAAGCTCAGGGAAGAGAAGCTTCCGATCACCGAGGAAAACATTTTCATCGTCGCCGCTTGTGGCGCGAAGGGCATCTCGTTCCTCAAAGGTGAGATGAAGACCAATGTCCGCAAGATCAGCAAGGAACACGTCGCGGCAAGCGAAGGAAATGTTCCCGACAAACTCACGGTGACCGTGGGTGGTGAGAAATTCGCCGTCGAGTTCCACGGCGACCAGGCGACGGTCAACGGTCGCGCCTACGATGTCTCGATCAGTGAGGGCCAGGATCACGCAGCGGCGGCATCAGGTTCCAGCACCCCACTTGAGGCGCCGATGCCGGGGATCGTTTTGGAAATCAGGAAACGCCAGGGCGATGTCGCCCAAGAAGGAGAAACCGTCATCATGCTTGAAGCCATGAAGATGGAGATGGCGGTCGCATCACCCATCACCGGAACGATTTCGGAAATCAAAGTCAGCAAGGGTGATCATGTCGTTGCTGGACAAACTCTCGCCACCTTGGACTGATGAATAGCTCACGCAAATTCTGGATGACCACGCTGGCAGTTGCCATGCTTGGCATGGTTCTGATGCCAGTTGCCGCGATGGCCGCTGAAGGGACCGAGGCTTCAAAATTGGAGAGCCTTTGGACGAGCACCGGCATCCACGGCTTCGTCCATGGCGGCGGCAAGAATCTTGTGATGATCGTCGTCGGCTTGCTGCTGATCTATCTCGGCATCGCGAAAAAATTCGAACCGCTCCTGCTGATCCCGATCGGTTTTGGTGGAATCCTGGCCAACATTCCCTACGCCAGTATCGCCGATTCGGAGGCCATGGGCTTCCTCGGGCTAATCTACGATGTCGGCATCACCTCCGGCGTCTTCCCCTTGCTCATCTTCATGGGCGTCGGGGCGATGACCGACTTCGGACCGCTACTCGCCAATCCCAAGACCGCCCTGCTGGGTGCCGCAGCCCAACTCGGCATTTTCAGCACGCTCATAGGGGCACTGGCTCTTTCCGGAGCCTTCGAGAGCATCAATTTCTCCCTACAGGATGCCAGTGCCATCGGCATCATCGGAGGTGCCGATGGCCCCACCGCCATCTTCCTTGCGGGCCAGATCGCACCCGATTTGCTGGGTGCCATCGCCGTCGCCGCCTATTCCTACATGGCGCTCGTTCCGATCATCCAGCCGCCGATCATCCGCCTGCTGACCACCAAGGAAGAACGAGGAATCGAAATGAGACAGCTCCGGCACGTTCGGCAGATGGAAAAGATCGTCTTTCCGCTCTCGGTGCTCGTTCTCTGCATCCTACTCCTACCCATGGCCACGCCCCTGATCGGCATGCTCATGCTCGGCAATCTGTTTCGTGAATGCGGCGTCGTGGAAAGGCTTTCGAAAACGGCCGCCAACGAGTTGATCAATATCGTCACCATCTTACTGGGACTGGGAGTCGGCTCGAAGTTGGCTGCCGATAAGTTCCTCAAGCCCGAAACTCTCGGCATCATCGCGCTCGGTCTCATTGCCTTCTCCATCGGCACCGCCTCCGGCGTTCTACTGGCCAAATTGATGAACCTCGTTTGCAGGGACAAAATCAATCCACTGATCGGATCCGCTGGTGTCTCTGCCGTACCCATGGCAGCCCGCGTTTCGAACAAGCTCGGATTGGAATCCAACCCGCAGAACTACCTGCTGATGCATGCCATGGGTCCCAATGTTGCCGGAGTCATCGGTTCCGCCGTCGCCGCAGGCATCCTCCTCGCGCTGGTCGGAGGCGGTTGAAGAATTCAAGCGTTTGTGCCATTCGGGACCAGCTCCGCTCAATGGCGGACAGGATCCCTCCTTCCCGTGCGGATCAGCCGGATGAAGAAACGCATCCCTCGACTTTTTCTTGGACATCCGCTCCTTTTATTCTTTATTCGGAATATAGTTACTTATGAGCACCTCCACAGCCCCTTCCGTTCCACCCCAGTCTGCCTTTGAGAAAAGCCGTGACGGTGAGAATGTCATCCTCGACGTCCGTACCGGCGTTGAATTTTCCGAGAAACGTCTCACCAACTCAAAACATCTCCCACTCGATCAACTCAAGGATTCCTTGAGCCAACTCGATCCGTCGAAGCACCACTACTTGCTTTGCTTGAGCGGCAAAAGGGCGGCGAAAGCGGCCGACATCCTTGCCATTAATGGATTCGAGAACTTCTCGATTGTCGATGGTGGCATCGATGCTTGGGAACGCTCTGGCCTTCCCGTCGAGCGCACGGAACGCAGAGTTCTTCCCTTGATGAACCAAGTTCAGCTGATCATCGGCGTGCTCGCTCTCACTGGATCTTTGCTGGCGATCTTCATTAATCCAATCTTCGCCATCCTCCCCGCGTTCCTCGGAGCCGGCCTCATTCTTGCCGGCTCAACGGGTTGGTGTGGCCTCGCGCTACTACTCGCCAAAATGCCATGGAACCGTGGGACTGTCCGCTGTCAGACCAGTTGCAGCACCTAAGTTCTTGAGTCGGGAATCTGGAAAGAGTCAGAAGATCGATACGCCTCCTGATCATCGGCGGGGTCGCCGGAGATGACTCGGTGGCTGCCAGAGTACGCCATCTCCGAATTGGCACCCGTCACCATCAACGCCGCGACTCCAATCCACAGGAAATGTCCATCCAACGCTGAACGAACTGGATTCGATCAAGCTTCCCTCGGCTTGAACTTCGAGGTTTCACGCAGCTTCTCCCACAACGCGCGCTCCTCTGAGCTCAGGCTTTCAGGCACAGCTAACGTGATCACCACGTAGAGGTCACCCGGTGCCGATTTTTTCGGCAGGCCATAGCCGCGAAGCCGAAGCTGATCATCCGAGCCCGTTCCAGCGGGAATTTTCACCTGCACCGACTTTCCGCCGGGCAAACGGACCGAAATCGTCGCGCCGAGCACCGCTTCCCATGGGGCAAGCATGAGGTCGCAATAGAGGTCGTGCCCCTTCACCCGGAAATCGGGATCCGCCGCGATCCGGATCCGCAGATAAAGGTCACCGGACTCACCTCCTCCTGAGCCATCGCCGCCGTGGCCCGCGACCCGCAATTTCTGACCCGCACCGATGCCCGCTGGAATCCTTACCTGGATTTCCCGCAAATGACTCTCGCCGGTCCGCGGATCAGCCTGCCGCAGCGAGATCGTCCGCATCGAGCCTTCCATTGCCTCCGTCAGCGTCACCATGATGTCCCCTTCGATATCCCGACCCTTTCGTGGGCCATAACCTCCGGGACGCCCACCGTAGGCACCCGCTCCCGCTCGCTGGCCACGTGCCCCGAAGTAGCGTTCGAAGAAATCACTGAAGCCCGTGCCCTCGAACTCGAACTCCTCTGCTCCCCCTCCCCAACTCGAAGCACCTCCATAGGCGCCTCCACCCTGCTGGTTCCAGCCCGGGCCCATCTCATCGTAGCGCTTGCGTTTCGTCGCATCACCAAGCACCTCATAAGCTTCGTTGATCTCCTTGAACTTCGCCTCCGAAGCCGTCTTGTCCTTGGCGACATCCGGATGATGGGTCCGCGCCAATTTGCGGAAAGCCTTCTTGATTTCCGCCTCCGTCGCCTCCCGGTCAACACCGAGCACCTTGTAGTAATCCTTATATTCCACTGAGCTTCTGAGAACTTGCTGGCCCTAACCAGACACATCCAAGCGCCCTTGTCGAGTGGCTCGAAGCAAACACCCGAAAGCCTCGAACCCTACCAGCCCAGCGCAGCGAAATACTGGCGATAAAACACCCAGCACAAGAATACCATCCCCAGCGTCGCGAAGACGGCCCAACCCACTCGCCATGGACCGTCCCGCGCCTGCCGGAACAGCGCAACGAAGACCAACAGCACCGCCACCCCGTGCAAGGCCACACCCCAAGTCATCAATGCCACACCCACCTGATCGGCAGGCCCCATCGCCTTGGCAATCGACCACCTCATCCCCGACTCGGTCTCGAGCTTCCGGCGAATCACGCCTCCCGCCTGAAAGTCCAGCCACTCGACCCGCGCAACCGCAATCGAGCAGAAGACGGCAAGCAGGCCCGCAAACCAGCGAAGCATGCTTCTTTCTAACGATCATTCATGATATGTCGACTCCCACCTGACATCATCAGATGAAATTCCTAACATCCCATCCGAGTATCTTAACCATGATCCGGTTCCTGCTCATCCTCTTCTTCGCCATCCCCGTCTTTGCAAAAGATGGCACAAGAGTGGTCGAAGCAGCTCGAAAACAGATCGGAGTAACCACCATCTACGACCCCGCCTACGTCAGTTTGAAATACCCCGGCGGCGATTTGCCGGAGGAACGCGGCGTCTGCACCGATGTCGTCATTCGAGCACTGCGCGATGCCCTCGGAAAGGACCTCCAAAAGCTCATCCACGAAGACATGCGGTCGAACTTTGCGAATTATCCAAAGATCTGGGGTCTCAGTCGTACCGACCGAAGCATCGATCACCGTCGCGTCCCAAACATGAAGACCTACTTCAAACGACAGGGATTTTCAAAGCCAGTTACCAAGAAGGCGTCCGACTATCTCCCCGGGGATCTGGTCACCTGCACCGTGCCACCGAATCTCCCCCACATCATGATCGTCAGCGACAAGAAGGCGCCGGACGGCACCCCGCTGGTCATCCACAACATCGGTCGTGGCACACGCGAGGAGAACCTGCTGTTCACCTACCCAATGACCGGGCATTATCGGTGGAAGCCTTAGAATGTTCATCGGTACCCACGCACTGCTTCCCGTCTGCCTCGCGCTCACCAGCGATGACCTTCGACTCGCAGCTCGCCGCGAGGAGAGCTTTCCCGAATGGTCGATTCCGCTGATTGCCGTCTTCGGTGCATTGCCGGACATTTGCACACCACATCTTTCGCTTGATGCACGCTACAGCAGTTGGTCGCACACGCTGGCTTTCCTCGCCGGACTCATCCCCGTCTGCTTCTGGGTCGCCAGGTATTTCCCGAAAGACCGACGCCTGCTCATTGCCTGCGCCTGCTGGTTCGCCTCAGCCCTTCATCTCGCCGCCGATGCCATCGCCGGTGGCATCCCCTGGCTGATGCCCTGGGTGATGCCGGAAGTGACTCCCAATCACCGCACCGGCATCCTCGGCGACTTCTACATCCATCCCAACTACTGGATCTTTAGTGATGCCTTCTTTGTCGTACTGACCTGGATCCTGCTCGGTATTCGCGCTCAGTTGCGGAGGCTCATCTGAGACAACAAAAAGGCCGACCTCCTCGCGGAGATCGGCCTTGGGAATTGATATACGTGCCGATCAAGCAAGCGCCTCAAGCTTCTGCTTGAGCATGTCCTTGGTGACATTCGCACCAACGATCTGATCCTTCACCTCACCACCCTTGAAGAAGAGCAGAAGCGGGATGCTTTTCACGCCGTACTTCACCGCGAGGTCACGGGCTTCGTCGACGTTCACCTTGCCGACCTTGGCGGTGCCTTCGACCTCGCCAGAAAGCTGGTCAAGAACCGGGCCGATCATTTTGCAGGGACCACACCATTCCGCCCAGAAGTCCACCAGGACCGGGATCTCGGAGTCGATCACTTCGCTTTGAAAATTGCTGTCGTTGAGTGTCAGAGCCATGGCCCGACGATGCCGAGCCGCCACAGATTGTCAAGGCACCCGCCCGGCAATTCACCCCGGCTCGAGATTCATCGCTGGACCGCCCGCCCGGAACGCCTTCTGGCAAGTAGAGCGCCAAAAAAACCGCCCGACCCTCGCGGGTGGGCGGTTTGAGAAATTTGAGATGCCGAGGATTATTCTTCGCTGGCGTCTTCCTCAGCGTCAGCTTCGTCGTCAGCTGCTGGGGCGGAGACGGAAGAAGCCGATTCTGCAGGCATACCGGTTTCCAAACCACTGGTCTGGAAACCAAGGAAGGCCACGAGGATCGCCAAAAGGAGCGTTATGATAGGGAATGCCATGATCTTGTTTCTAATGATTACGAGTTAGAAAAGCTGCGACCATTCGCCCTTGGCTGAATTGTCATCGGCATTGATCCAGATGCTGGCTGTGGAGACTTGGAAATAGAGCACGGCAGCGGCTCCGAGGAATCCGAGCACTGAGAGCGCCATCACCACAGGATTGGTGCCGGTTTCCTCTTCTTCGTCAGCTTGTTGCATGGTGGCAGCCTGCGTGGCGATACCACCACCGGTGCCCATCGGCTTGGTCGGAGGCTGCAGCTGGACGGTGGCTTTCGGCAACGCAACTGAAGGCGCACCACCCGGAGTAGGAGCACCTGCAGTCTTGAGCGCGACCGTCGGTGCGCCGGGAGTTGAGGCCGGACCCGTGTTGAGCTTGATCGTCGGCGCAGGAGCCGGAGCACCTGGAGCCGTTGGGGCACCCGCAGTCCGCAGCGGAATCGTTGGTGCCGGCGCTGGCGGAGCACCACCTGGCGTCGGCGGCTTCGTGGCAACGTTTGGCGGCTTGGGAGCCGCAGCCGTCGGTTTCGGCGCAGCAGGCGCTGGCGGAGCACCGGCCGGTGAGGCTGATGGCGCGTCTGCGGCCTTGAGAGTCACGCGGACCGTTTCTTTCTTCAGTGGAACACTGGAGGTCTGTTTCGAGGGCTTATTGTCGTTATCGCTCATGCGGGGTCCTGTTGGAAGGTTTCTGTAAACAGGAAAAAACACCTACGGCTTGCTCATGTCAAACCCCCATCGTGCGGCACATCCGGTCAATTTTTCCTCCGGCGAGGCTTCGAGTTGCGAAATCAGGACCCCAAGCCATCATTATTTCGAAGAAATGATCGATCTTCCTCGGTAGTTTCTCCACTCAAGCCCGTCTCACACACCCCACAATGATTGCTCGCCGCCAGTTCCTCAGCACCGCCAGTCTCGCCTTTCTTGGCCTCCAGCGCTATGCTTCCGCCTCCCCTGCATCCCGCGCGATCGCCCCGCTGGGCCCACTCAAGGCCGATCCTGCCGGGATTCTCGATCTTCCCGAAGGCTTCTCCTACAAGGTGATTTCGAAAGTCGGAGACAAGATGACTGACGGATTCAAGGTCCCCGGCAAGCACGACGGCATGGCTGCCTTTCCCCAGCCCGACGGAAAAGTCGTGCTCGTTCGCAATCATGAGCTCTCGCTCGCGATGACCGACATCGGGCCCTTCGAGAATAATTTCGAGTATCCTGCCAGCCTCGACCCGGAACTTTGTCACGACCCCGGCGAAGGCGGCGTTGAGCCATTCCTCGGCGGCACCACGAATCTTGTCTTCGATCCGGCGACCGGTGAAAAAGTCAGCGAGTTTCTCTCCCTCATTGGCACCGATCGCAACTGCGCGGGCGGCCCGATGCCCTGGGGAACGTGGATCACCTGCGAAGAACCGGAAAATCTCACGATCGGGCGCAATCGTAACCATGGGTGGTGTTTCGAAGTAAAAGCCACCGCCACGCCCGGCCTGCAAAAAGCCGTGCCGCTCAAGGCACTTGGCCGCTACCGCCACGAAGCGGTGGCCCTCGATCCGGACACCGGCATCCTCTACCTCACCGAGGATCGCACCGACGGACTCCTCTACCGCTTCATTCCCGATAAGAAGAACGACTTCACCAGCGGCAAGCTCCAGGCACTGGTGGTCGTCGACCGCCCCAAGGCCGACCTTCGCAACTACAACCCGCGGTCGAAGTGGCCTGCCGAAGCCGAGGAAATCAAAGTCACCTGGATGGACCTCGAAGACACCGATGCCCCCAACGACGACCTCCGCATCCGGGGGCATGAAGCAGGTGCCGCCCGCTTCGCCCGAGGTGAAGGCATCCACCAGACACCGGAAGGGATCTTCATCTGCTGCACCGACGGCGGACCATCACGGCGCGGGCAACTATTCCAGCTCCAGCCATCCGGCTCCGCCGACAAACCCGATACCCTCTCCCTCTTCCTCCAGTCCGAGAAAGACGACCTGCTCACCAACGGTGACAATCTTTGCCCGGCACCATGGGGCGGAGTGGTGGTCTGCGAAGACCTGATCGATAGTTCCTTCGCGGCTCATTCCCACATCCAGTGCGTCACGCCGGAAGGCAAGATCCACACCCTTGCCCGCAATGCCAAAGACAAGTCGGAGTTCGCTGGTTGTTGTTTTTCGCCGGACGGCAAGTGGCTCTTCGTCAACCTCCAGTCGCATGGGCTGACCCTCGCCGTCACCGGCCCTTGGCAGGCCTAGGATCCGATTACCCGTGAGTTTGGAGTTTAACCTTTCGCACGAAAGGTTTCCACTCCTCCCATGCCCTCGCGCGTCACTGATCTCCACATCGCCCGCAACATCCCCCTGCCGGCACCTGCATTGCTGCAGGCAGAAATTCCGCGCAGCGACGCCCAGGCGGAATTCGTCGCCCGCTCGCGGGAGACCATCGCATCGATTCTCTTTGGCTCGGACTCCCGACTACTGGTTATCGTCGGCCCCTGCTCGATTCATGATACCGAAGCCGGCCTCGAGTACGCCCGACGTCTCGCCGCCCTTTCTGAACGGCTCAAGGACAAGCTCTACATCGTCATGCGCGTCTATTTCGAAAAACCGCGAACGACCGTTGGCTGGAAGGGCCTGATCATGGATCCCAATCTCGACGGCTCCGACAACATCCCGGAAGGCCTGCGTGGCGCCCGCACTTTCCTGCGTGAGGTCATCGATCTCGGGCTCCCGACCGCCACCGAACTCCTCGATCCAATCACCCCGCAATTCATCGCCGACCTTGTCTCATGGTCGGCCATCGGTGCACGTACCACCGAAAGCCAGACTCACCGCCAGATGGCTTCCGGCCTGTCGATGCCGCTGGGCTTCAAGAACACCACCTCCGGCGATCTGGCCGCCGCCATCAACGCCGTCAAGGCCGCCTCCCGACCCCAGACCTTTCTCGGCGTCTCCGACCAAGGCGTCGCCTCAGCGGTCACCACCACCGGCAACCCCCACTGCCACATCATCCTCCGCGGCGGCGAGGATGGACCCAACTACGATGAAGATAGTATTAGCAAGGCATGCACCGTGCTGGAATCGGCGAAACTTGATCCGGTCATCGTCGTCGATGCCTCGCACGCCAACTGTGACAAGGACGACAAGAAAATGGCCGACGTCTTTCGTCAGATCATCCACCAGCGGGCATCGGGGAACAAAGCGATCATCGGCACGATGCTCGAAAGCAACCTCGTTGCCGGCAACCAGTCCTTCCCCCAACCGCTCGACCAATTGGTCCGAGGTCAGTCGATCACCGACAAATGCATCGACTGGGAAACGACCGACAAACTCCTGCACGAAGCCGCGGACTCGCTCTGAATAGGGAGACGGACTTTGGAAGTCCGTTGCGCCGCACCGCAGCCACCTCCATCAAACCCGGGCGTCGGGGTAGAACCAAGGACTCGCAAAGTCCTTCTCCCCATCAGTTCGCCAGCTGCACGATCTCGTTGAGGATCAGTTCATCACCCGGAAGAGGCTGAACCTCGCCGAAGGCGGTGATCGGATTGGCGATCGCCCCCTCGATCGTCACCTCGCTGACTCTCAACTTCCCAAGGATACCCCCATTGCGACGAATCGCCAAAACCACCCCGGGCTGGACGTTGTCAGGGCTTTCAATACTGAGAATCGCAAAGCTGCCCAACTGCGCATCCTCTTGCCAGAGCTTAACGGTCGCTATCCGCATCGCCTCATTGATCACCCGCACCCGGCGCGCCTCCTTGGCTTGGCTTTCGGCATGGCGCCCGGTCAAAAACTCCGCTTCCTTTTCGGCGCGATTCACCTCGTCCTTGATCTCTTCGTTTTCGCGCTCGAGCTGGGCAAGGCGCTCCGCAAACACCGCCGCATCCTCGCGCGTGACCACATCCGTTGCCGACGGCTCCGCCGCTGCCTCAAGCAGAGCTCGACGCTCACGCTCCAGCTTTAGACGCTCGGTCTCCTGCTCCATCTCGATCAGCTGGCGGCGTAGATCGCGCATCTCGTCTTCGGGGGTATTCCCCACCTCCTGATTCATCGTCTTATACGAAACCCCAACCGCCACCAAAAGCAGCGCAATGGTGGCTCCAAGCATGATTTTCAGCGTGTCCATGCGGCGCAGCGTGGGGCCGAACCGCCCCCATGTCAACGCGTCCGCACGTCTGGAAATTCATCCATCTTTGCCACGATTCGTCAGCCCAAACCCAGCATGAACCCAGCCATTTTCCGGAGCTTGTCGGCCTTCCCACGCCAGGGAACCTGAGGCCTCAGCACCTCCCAATTTCTCTCGGCGGCAATCTCCGTCAACCGCTCGGAGGGGTTGACCGTCGTGCCGGCCTCGCAGGCATCCATCATCGGTAAATCCGCCGAACTGTCGGTATAGCCGTGGCTCGATGCCCAGATACCACTCTCTGGCTGACCCAGGTATTCGCTCAATCGCCTGACCTTCTCGCCGCTCTTGTGGTTCCTGAGATCGGGGAACAGTGGCATCTTCTCCCCCACTTCGACCGGAGTGCCGAAGGCCAAGTCAAAGCCCAGCACCCGACCGACCTCCGCGATGTAAAATTCGGGACTCGCCGAAGCCAGCACCGTCAGATGTCCCGCCTCCCGATGTTTTTCCAATCGCTCGATCAACTCCGGATAGCATTTCCCGGGCACCCACTCCGCCACAAATGCCTTCACCCAACGCTCCAACTGCGTCGGTTCTGTCTTCCAAAGATAGCTCAGGAACACCCGCTTCATCCCCTCGTCACCCAGAATCCCGAAAAAAGGTAGGAACCCCAGAAACAGAGGGAAATACAAACGCCGCACCGCTTCCTGTTTCAACACGAAGTCGGCGAAAAGAATCTGCGTGTCCCACGGAATCATCGTCCCGTCGAAATCAAATAGCGCTAAGCCCCGCTCAAGCTTCTCCCGATGTTCGCTGGTCACCCCCAAGCCGTCTCAAAGCAAACCCAATTATGCAAGCCGCGCCCGACCCCACTCATCAGTAAAACAAACTTCGCCGCTTTGCCTTGTCCAAACTGCTTGTCTGGCCATGCTCCCGACCATCCGATGCCTTCGCAGCCACTGGCTTTCCTGATCTTCGTTCTTGCTCTCGTCTCCCGATGCCATGCGGTTGTCAGTGAGGTGCAGGCCACGTTCTTCATTCAGGAAAGTTCGATCACCGCGCTCGAGTTATCAAGACCACTCGCCATGGATCCTGATGCCAGCAAAACCCGGACCTACTCCGGGCAGTTCACCGGCACCCTCGGCTTGGATCTCGACTCCCTGATCCCGAAAAACTTCACCTTCACCGGCGGAAACATCGAGGGCAGCGGCTACACCCTCGATTTCAGTGCCTTTGTCCGCTACGGCGATGGCAGTGAGATCAATAGCTACTTTTTCCGGACGACCGGGATTGGAGACGCCCCCAGCCCGACAAAGTTCACCCCAACCACGCTGACCCCACCCGGAATCGTCGGCGACGATGGATTTCTAACAATCTTCCAGCAGCGACTCTTCGGCGAATCTGGAATCCTGGTCACGGGTCGTAGCGTCAGAGGCGTCTTGCAAAATCGCACGATCACCAACTACGAAGCCACCGCCACCAGCTTCCCATTTCCGGGTCCAGCAAAACTCACTCTTGAATCGATCTCACGCACCCGGACAAGCCAGCGACTACGCGCGATTCTTGAAATCGAGGTGGATGATTTGGAAGTGATCGACCTGCCTGGCGCGAATACTTCATTACTCGACACCCAGATGGTATTCTCGGAACGCGGCACCATCACGGCACGCACCTCCATGATCACCGTCCCCACCGCCTACGGCCGCTGGGCCAGCAAATACAAACTCGGAGACCCGGATCCCGAAACGCTCAACTCCTTCGGCATCGCCTACGGCATGCTCTTCGCCCTGGATCTACCCGTCACCACCGGTGCTCTTCCCGTCAGCATCGTGAAAACTTCAACCGGCCCCTTGGCCAAAATCTCGCTACCGGAAACTGGCCTCGGACTCCCGATGAGTGTCCAATATAAACGCAAGCTCTCCGATCCCACTTGGCTCACTCTCCCCAAGAGCTACTATCGTGATGGTCCCACCTCCCTCGACCCGGGAGCCACGGGCGAACCAAGAGTTGGCTTCCCAAACCGGGCCACCGGATTCATCCGCTTCGTCGTGGACATCCCAGCCGATTGATCCAAGCGATCAACACAAACTGCCCCTCCTTCGAAGTGGCACGACACTCGGTCAATCATTCCGACCGACCTCGATGGTTTTTCTTGTAGATGCCCTCTTCCGACGCATGCTTTGCCCCCATGAAAATCCTCGAAAAGAGCTCCCTTGTATGGGCTCCAGCGGCGCTTCTTCTCACTCCGCTGGCAGAAGCGGAAGTCATGGAGCAAACCGCTCTCATGATCATTCAGCAAAACATGACGACTGAGATGGAAATGAATTTCTTTCCCTCCAATACATTGCCAGCTGAAACCACTCGCACCTACACCGGCAATTTTTCCTGCTCCTTCGAATTCGATACGGAAACGCTGCAAATCGAAGGCTTCAAATTCAACGGCGGCACCATCCTCATCTCAGCCTATGGCCTGCAGTGCAGCGATTTCATCACCTATCCGCAGCCAACCAATACCCAGTTCACGATCGTCACCAAGGCTCCCTACCTGAACGTCGCGAATGGAGTGATCCAGCTCAGTCCTGAAACCCGGGAGAACAGTGAGGGCGAAGTCGAGTTTGGTGACGTCGATTCAGAGGGCCAACTCACCAACAGCAATTACAAATATTTCGCAAGCCAGGGCATCTACACGACCTCCTTCGTGATTCGTGGAGCTGCGCAAGACACCCTTTTGATCAACTATAACCAGGGGGTGAACCTCCTCTATAAAGGCACCTCCACCGTCGATATCCGTGAAGTCTCCAGCACGATCTATGAAAAGAGCGTGCGTGCCTATCTGACGATCGAATTGGACGAAGATGTCGTGACCACCCTGCAGGGCAGAGTCGCGGCGAATAACATCGACATCATCGAAACCGAGAAAGGCACCATTGTCGCCAACACCGGCCAATTCAAGGTCCCCACCGCCTACGGCAACTGGGCGACTGAGAACGACCTCAACAAACCGGACCCCGACGATGTCAACGAAGCGGGAATCGCCTATGGAATCCTCTTCGCTCTCGATCTTCCAGCCGACGCCACTTCACTCCCCATCAGCACTGAAAACACGGACGCCGGGCCGGTCACGAAAATCGTACTTCCGGAAGGTGGGCTCTTGAGCCCGATGGCGATCGAATACACCACCGAATTGGATAACGAAGATTGGCCGTTGCTTCCAACCACTTACTATCTCGATGGCCCCGACTCGCTGAATCTGGGCGCGACCGGTGAGCCTTCATTCGGCTTCCCAGACGGCGAAAGATGCTTCGTTCGATTCGTCACCGATTTGGACTGAGTCGGCCCTAAGCAAACAGCCCGGACACCATCGCCAGAAAGAATCCGATGGGCACCCACATCAACACACTGAACCAGAAGCCAATCATCGCGCGGGTTCCCCATTCACTTTGACTTCCCGTCAGGTTGTCGCTCAGGAAACCCAGCAACTGAGTGCCAACCAGAGCCACAAGAGCCGAAGGCCAGAACCACTCGCTCCAGTCGCTCACCCCGCCGCCGATGATCCGGGCAAGCACATCAAGGATCACCACCATCCACAGTTGGACCAGGCTACCCATGGCGATCCATCCCAGCACCCTGCCGGCACGAAGCGTCGAAGCCTTCCGCTCATTCGAAGGAAGTCCGGAAGGCTTCTTCCAAGGCACCAACTTCAGAGCCTTCACCGGACCGCTCACTTGACCATCGCTAGCAACATCGGCACCACTTCCCCAATTACGGCGAGGCGCGTACTTGCCCTGACGGTAGCTCTTTCCAGTAAGCCGCCGTCCTCCCACGAGACCGGACAGTCCATCGTCGGGGGATACTTTTCTGAAACCACGGTTGATCATCACACCGGCAAGCCTATCGAACACCCTCATCATCCAGCCATGGGAACCGGCCGATCTGTTTGTAGCCGTGACAAACAGACCGACCCATTCCGCATGCTTAGGAAGTCAACCAGGAGACAAGCAAGCCGACGGGAATCCACCCGAGAAAGCCGGTCCAGAAAGCCACAATCGCAATCACTCCCCAAGACCGGTATCCTCGGGACAGCGAGGTCCCTGCGACCCCGAACAAATGGACGCCATAGAGACCGATCACAAAGGCACCACCGATCCGCTCCGACCAAAATCCCGGGTCCCAACCCAGGATCTGGCAAACGTAGCTCATCAGCACGCTGATCCACAGGTTGGCGACAAATCCGATCGCAATGAGCCCAAGGAATCCCCCCCATCTCACCGTCTTGAGATCGATCGGAGGGTCAATCCTTCCTCCAAGCTTCACCATCGGAGCGGTATTCATTTTCAACCGTCCCCGGCCCTCGGGCACGTCGACGTAGTTGAACTTTTCGCTCAATTTCCCGTCCCCGGGATTGGATCCACGATCCTCCTTCCGACGGTTTCTCGGCCGCCGATAAGGCAGGCTCGGAGTCGGGTCTCTAAAGATTCGCTGGCAGGCTCCATTCGGTTTCATCGCAGTTCACGGAATTTAGGAACTTGCCCCCGGCTTCGCCATGGGAACCGGCCGGTCCTTTTGTAGTCTCCCTCCGCCCCTCGACACTTCTCACTTGGCACCCGGCACTTCTGATCCTACCTCTCGCGCGCATGAAAATCGTCGTCGCCTATTCCGGAGGACTCGATACCTCCGTCCTCCTCCTCTGGCTCAAGGAAAAGTACAACGCCGAGATCATCGCCTACTGCTCCGACTGCGGACAGGGTGACGAACTCGACGGACTCGAAGCCAAAGCCCTCAGCACCGGCGCTTCGAAGTGCTACATCGATGACCAGAAGGAGGAATTCGCCCGCGACTTCATCTTCCCGATGTTCCAGGCCAATGCCGTCTACGAAGGCCGCTACCTCCTCGGCACCTCGATCGCTCGCCCCTGCATCACCAAGGGCATGGTCGACGTCGCACTCAAGGAAGGCGCCGACGCCATCGCCCACGGCGCGACCGGCAAGGGCAACGACCAGGTCCGCTTCGAACTTTCCGCCGCCGCACTCGCCCCGAACCTCAAGGTCATCGCCCCATGGCGCGACGCCGAGTTCCGGGCCCAGTTCCCCGGTCGGAAAGAGATGATCGAATACGCCGAGGCCCACAACATCCCCGTCAAGGCATCGATGAAGAAGCCGTACTCGATGGACCGCAACCTCCTGCACATCTCCTTCGAAGCCGGCGCTCTGGAAGACACCTGGTACGACGCCACCGGCGAAGCCGACCGCGACATGTATGTCCTCTCCGTTTCCCCCGAAGACGCCCCCGACAAGCCACAGATGCTCCAGTGCCTCTTCGAAAAAGGAAACATCATCGGACTCCAGACCGAAGGCCTAACAGAACTGATCGCCGAACTCGGTGACTTCACCGTTGAAGGCGAAAAGGACGGTTATACCCTTCTCACCCCCTACGGCGTGATGCGCGTGCTCAACGCCCTCGGCGGAGCCCACGGCATCGGTCGCGTCGACATCGTCGAGAACCGCTTCGTCGGCATGAAGTCGCGTGGCATTTATGAAACTCCCGGCGGCACCATCCTACTCGCCGCGCATCAGGATCTCGAGACCCTCGTCATCGATCGCGAACTCCAGCAAACCCGCGACACCCTCATTCCGAAATACGCCCAACTCGTTTACAACGGTTTCTGGTTCGCCCCCGAACGCGAAGCCATTCAGGCCCTCGTCACCGA
The DNA here is from genome assembly GCF_049672945.1 of Haloferula sp. Classification (NCBI taxonomy): domain Bacteria; kingdom Pseudomonadati; phylum Verrucomicrobiota; class Verrucomicrobiia; order Verrucomicrobiales; family Verrucomicrobiaceae; genus Haloferula; species Haloferula sp. Next base: position 36,965 of record NZ_JBATWY010000225.1, read on the forward strand.
ATCCCAGAAAAGGGTCTCCGGCGAAGTCCGCTTGAAGCTCTACAAAGGCAACGTCATGCAAGCCGGTCGTCGCAGCCCGCACAGCCTCTACGACGAAGCCGTCGCCACCATGGAAGGCGGTCAGGAGGAAGCCTACAACCAGGACGACGCCACCGGCTTCATCGCCCTCAACGCCCTGCGCCTCAAAGCCAACGCCCGCCAGAAATAGGGGAGCCCGGGCGTCCCGCCCTGTCGTCCCACCCCAAGACTCACAAAACCCCACAGCGCCCACCAGCCTGCGGGGTTCTTCTTTCCATCAATCACTGTCAAGATTCTCGCAATGGTGCTCCTTCCCTGCTACGATCCCTCCATGGAAAAGGTCGTCACCATCCACCGCTCCCACGAGGAAGCAGAGAAAGCCGACAACGCCTACTACCGTTCACTCACGCCCGAGCAGCGGCTCGACATTCTCCTCGAACTCACCAAGCCCGATGAAACTCAGCCCCGACTTGAGAGAGTTTATCGAATTGTTGAACTCTCACAAAGTTGAGTTCCTCGTCGTCGGAGCCCATGCCTTGGCATTCCACGGGCTGCCTCGCTACACCAAGGACGTGGATTTTTTCGTCGCCGCGAATCAGGAGAATGCCGAAGCCCTGACGAAGGTAATTCATGACTTTGGATTCAGTTCTGCCGGCCTCAAGGCCGAGGATTTTCTGCTACCCGATTCTGTCATTCAACTCGGAGTCGAACCTCACCGCATCGACCTCCTCACCGGCCTGAGTGGCATCGACTGGAAGGAAGCCTGGAGTTCGAAAATTCCCGGATTGCTGGACGACCTCCCCGTCTCGTTCCTTTCAAAGGAAGTCTACATCAAGAACAAGCTCGCCTCCGGCCGCCCCCAGGACATCGCCGATGTCACCCGATTGAGAGGAATCGCGGACTAATCTTTTCTCTGGCATCCTATCCCCGGAATCTGGTCTCTTCCCCCGCGCCGCCCAGCGGCGCGTTCCACACCGATCTCTGCTAACTGATCACTTTCACTTCTACCCATGTCCGCACCCAAGACCGCCATCACCCCGACCCGCGCCGAAGACTTCCCCGAGTGGTACCAGCAGGTCATCAAGGCCGCCGACATGGCGGAAAATTCCGAGACCCGCGGTTGCATGGTCATCAAACCCTGGGGCTACGGCATCTGGGAACTCATCCAGCAGGGACTCGACCGACGCTTCAAGGAAACCGGCCACTCCAACGCCTACTTCCCGCTGCTCATCCCCCTTTCCTATCTCGAAAAGGAAGCCGAGCACGCCGAAGGCTTCGCCACCGAGTGCGCCGTCGTCACCCATCACCGCCTCGAAGCCGTCAAGGACCCCGAGACCGGCAAAACCAGGATGATCCCCACCGGCAAACTCGCCGAGCCCTACGTCATCCGTCCGACTTCCGAAACCATCATCGGTGCCGCCTTCTCGCGCTGGATCGAATCCTACCGCGATCTCCCGCTGCTCATCAACCAGTGGGCCAACGTCATGCGCTGGGAAATGCGTCCGCGCCTGTTCCTCCGCACCGCCGAGTTCCTTTGGCAGGAAGGCCACACCGCCCACGAAACCAAGGACGAAGCCATCGAGGAAACCCGGATGATCCACAAGCTCTACGCCGACTTCCTCCGCGACCACCTCGCCATCCCCGTCATCCCCGGTGAAAAAACCGAGAACGAACGATTCCCCGGCGCCGACATGACCCTCACCGTCGAGGCCATGGTGCAGGACAGAAAGGCCATCCAGGCCGGCACCTCGCACTACCTCGGCACGAATTTCTCGAAGGCCCAGGACATCTCCTTCACCGGACGCGATGGCACCGTCGATCACGCCCACACCACCTCGTGGGGCGTCTCCACCCGCCTCATCGGTACGCTCATCATGGCGCACTCCGATGACGACGGCCTCGTCCTCCCACCACGCGTCGCCACCCAGCAGATCGTCATCATTCCCATCACCCCGAAGGAAGATACGAAGGACGCCGTACTTGAAAGCTGCCAGGCCCTCGCCACCACCCTGCGCAAGGACCTCGACTTCCACGGCGAAGCGCTCCGCGTCCTCGTCGATGAGCGCGACGTCAAGGGCAAGAAGTGGGAATGGGTCAAGAAAGGCGCCCCCATCCGCATTGAGATCGGTCCTCGTGACGTCGAGTCCCGCAAGCTCTGCCTCCAACGCCGCGATCAACCTTCGAACAGCAAGGAGTTCGTCGACAAGGAAGACTTCCTTCGCAACGTCACCGACATCCTCCAAGAGATCCACGACAACCTTCTCAACGCCGCCACCGCCTTCCGCGATGAAAACATCGTCGAATGCAGCGACCTCGAAGCCTTCCACAATCACTGGAAGCAGGTCAACCCCGGCTGGCTCCTCACCCCCTGGTGCGGCAGCAGCGCCGAAGAAGACGCCCTGTCGAAAGAGCACAAGATCACCGTCCGTTGCCTCCCCCTCGACAAGCAGAACGAACCCGAGCAAGCCTGCCTCGTCACCGGCAAACCGACCAAGCTCCGCGCCCTCTGGGGCCGCAGCTACTAGGAGGTGGCACGCCCCCGGGGGTCCTCCAACAGATCCCACCCCCTAACAATCACCTGAGCCCACAAGCACCCATTCCCCCCGGTGGGACGAGAGCGTCACGCCTCCCACTCCAAACTTTGCGCCCTTTGCGTCTTGGCGTTTCAACCCTCTTCCTATTGAAACCACCCATGACCGACAACCCCTACGCCACCCCCAGCGTCCCTCCTATCCCCCCCACCGACGACATCGCGCGCCAACTCCAGGGCATCCAATACCCCCTCACTCTCTCTTTCAAAATCCTCGCCCTCGCCAGCCAGGCCACCGTCACAGACGCCAGCGGCCGCACCATCCTCTACACCAAGCAGAAGCTCTTCAAATTCCGCGAGCACGTCGAAATTTTCACCGATAACTCGCGCACCACCCACCTGGCCGACATCCACGCCAACAAGGTCATCGACTGGTCCGCCCGCTACAACTCCACCGATGCCTCGGGCAGGGACATCGGCTCCGTCGGACGCAAAGGCTGGCGCTCCATCTGGCGCGCCCACTACGAGACCTTCAACCCCGGCGACGCGAACCCTGACTTCTCGATCCGCGAGGAAAACCCCGGAGCCAAGATCGTCGACTCCATTCTCGGCGAGATCCCGCTGATCGGCTTCGTCACCGGCTACTTCTGCCACCCTCGCTACCTCGCCACCCGCAGCAACGGCACCCCCGCCATGCGCCTGACCAAGCAGCCTGCCTTCTGGGAAGGGCGCTTCCAGATCGACAAACTCGGCGACATGACTGCGCGCGAAGAACTCAACCTCTTCCTCTCCTTCCTCATGCTCGTCCTCCTCGAACGCCGACGCGGATAAATGGGACAGCGAACTTCACTCCACCGAAGCCCCGGGCAAAGGAGGAAGTTCACCAAGTCTGGAGCGACCACTCCTCAAAAGACCCCATCGGGGTCACCCATGATAGCCGTGGACTTCAGTCCACGGAAACTTGGCTCCATGGTTTTGTGTCACGTCGTGACACTTGACAATCCCGGGGCCGACCACCATCCGGATTCAGTCGTCGCAACTCGACGCCAAACCCGGAAACTCCGAACCGTGGACTGAAGTCCACGGCTATCATCAATCGTCCCGATGGGACGCAGAGTCACGCTATACCGCTGGTTGGCGACTACAAACAGTCCTACCAAACTCCCTCCTCAAAAGTCATCACCACCGGTTGCAGACTAAGTTCCATCTCACTCCCAGCGAACTGGTCCGCATCCCGCAGCTCAAATCGCATCCCCTCCCCGTCGTAAACGAGCACCGCAAACTGCGCAGGCTCCATTTCGCCAAGCTCGGCCTCCACGACAGGCACGTCCACGACGCGTTCCGTCGGCCTTTCTAACGGCGCCATCATTCGTTGCACCAGAAACATTCCCAACACCCCCACCGCAGCAAGCGTCCCCAGCTTCGCCACCAATCTCCGGCGACGCACTTTGCGCAGCTCGCCGCTCATGCCCTCCCAAACTCGATCGGACTCCTCACTCATGATTCAGTCATCTCATTGGTTTCCAGAAACGCCCGCGCTCGTCGACGCAAGCGGGCCATTTTCGATTCAATCGCCTTCACCGAAACGCCCGCTTCCGCAGCAAGCTCCGCCTGGCTCCATCCTTCCACATAGTGCCGCTCCAACAGCGCTCGATCCGCCGCCGCCATCCCTTCCAAGGGATCCCCTCCGACCCATTGAGCCGGCTTCTCGGACACCCATCCCTTGAAGCGCTCCATCATCGAAACACGGCGGCGATTCCGCCTCGAGGAATCCACCACCTCCGAGCGCAGCAAACAACAGGCCCAGGCACGCAGATCGCTCTCAGTCGTAAACAGCTTCATGTGCTTCAAAATCCTCAGATAACTCCTCTGAATCACATCCGCCACTTCTGTCTCCGAAACCCCGCGCGACAAGGCCACGCGGCGAAGATCATCGTAGTAACGATCGTGGAATTCACGCCAGGCCGCCTCGTCCCCGCGCTTCATCGCACGGGTCAGGCGACCGATACCGGCGTCCTCTGGATTTCCACTTCCCACTACTCTGGAGCACTTAGCTCCGGATCCTCGGAACTTCCAGTCACTTCTTCTGCTGGCGCATCCTTGTTCAGCACCTTGAGCAGATCCGGCGTGATATCCGTCGCATCCTTCGTGTAGAGCAAGAAGGGAACCTGCGAGGTGCTCAGCCCCGACTTGTCGAACACATAGTCGTAGTCCTCCGCCTTCGCCTGCTCTTCCCCCAGCTTCCGGATCTCCTCCAAAATCCCCTTCATCCGCTGCACCATTTTCTCGTTCAGCGCCTGATTCCGCCGCTGCAGAAACTCCCGGCGCTCACGGTCCAGCGCGATCCCCTCGTTCTGCTTCATCTGCCAATCGCGATACACCGTCTGCTTCTTCGAGTCTGAGATCGATGGATCGTCGAGCTGCTTGCGCATGTTCTGAAGCTCCGTATCCAGCTCCCGAATCCGCGCCAGCCGCTCGTTGTTCTCTTTCTGAATCCGCGCCCGCTCCACATTGATCTGCTTCTGCGCGTCGTTCGTCCGGTGGTATTCCTTGAACAACTGCTGCATGTCGATCGTCGCGATTTTCAACGTGTCATCCGCCTGCGCATTCAGCGTCAGGCAAGCCATCAGGATCGTAAGATATTTCCTCATACACCCCACCAACGCCACCCGGACCAAAAACCCCTCGCCGAAAAAAACGTAGCTGCTGCGGCCCGCAGCAGGCCGTGGGCGCGGCGGCCCGCCGCGCCGAATCACTCCACCCTGTCGGAGTGGACGATCACTAGCTCACCTTGATCACCAAAAGGTCATATTCTTGCCCAATCCTTCAAGAAACACTATTCCTCAACCGTGATCCGCGCCTTCTCCCTCCCCATCCTTGCCGCCACTCTGACCCACGGCCAGATCTCGTTCGGTCCGTCCCAAGAGATCTCCGACGCCATCTCCACTGGGATCGGCTTTGCCAAGGCCACCGACATGGATGGCGATGGCGACATCGATGTCATTGCAACTGAAAGCATGGCTGTCCGCGTACTATGGTGGGCAAACGACGGTTCCGGAAATTTCGGCAATCAACGCGAATGGGTGTGGGGAGACCTCACTTCGGAAGTCATCGGAATCGACGATTGGAATGGTGACGGCCTGCCGGACGTATGGATCGAGACTTATCAGCCAACGCCGGACTTGCCTGATTATGACTTCCTCGTTGCGGTCAATCAGGGCGACGGCAGCTTTAAGGAACCCATGGTAATTGGATCTGCCATAGACTCTTATTTATCTAATGGAGAAACGATGGTCATTGATATCAACGAGGATAACAAACCGGACATCATTTCAAGAGGTTCGCTATTTGTCTCAAACGCTTCCGGCACTCTTTCTAACTCAGGCGAGACATCGCTCGCGGATACCTGGTTCGATCGTACTAACCTAAGAACTCTCGACTTGGAATCAGACGGTGACACGGATTTCCTAGTTTCCGACGTCAACTTCTCAAACCAACTGGTGTTAGTGCGCAACGAAGGTGAATCAGGATTCTCCGATCCAGAAGTCCTGTTCGAGACTGAAGAGACATTCTCTATCACTGCCCATTGCGTCGCAGAATCTGGGAGCGAGACGCGGGTATTCCTAATCGAACGCGGCTACTCGGCCTTCGGGACACAAAGTATATTGCGTGCCTTCGTCCTCGAACCCCAAGGAATCCTTACCCAGGCGGGCGAGTTAATATTGCCAAAGACTCGTAAATTGAGAGGCCAGACGATGGACTATAGCTGGTCCCACATAAATTCTTCATCAGATGGCCAAATATTCGTTAGTAGTTATTCTGGCAACAGTCGGGAAGGCGTGTACGAGAACCAAGTGCACGAGTTGCTCAATAATGGCTCCTTCTACCTCAGATTGATTTCAACCAATGTCGGCATCTCCTTTGGAATCGAGCCCGATACCACGGATTTTGACATCGACGGATTTTCGGATCTATTTCTTCCACTCTCCGAATCTGGAGGCGGCGTGGTAGCGACCATCGACAAAATACTCTGGCACAAAGGCGAACCGGGAGGCCGCTTCGCGCAATCAGGCAATGAAATCCTCCAAGGATTACCACAGATACTCATCCACGGAAAAGCCGACATCGATGGCAATGGCTGCCTCGACCTCATCACCAGACAGTCACGCTACCGATCTGGCGATTTGAAACGCAACAGCACGATGAAGTTTTGGATGAACCATGGCGATTCCTCAACCCTGACTCCTACGGAACTCCCATACTCAGGGGACGCGATTGAGATTCTAAAAATAGTCGACATCACCGGACCCGCAGGCGAATGGAGCGAAGCAAGTGGCAATACAGGAAGGTCCTGGCCCGAAGGGAAATTGGACTTCCTAGTACAGACTTTCACCGAAAGAGCAGACAACCGGACGGACCTGCTCAGATACGAATGGATTTTTCAGGGTGAAAACGGGGACTTTCACTCATGGAGAGTCTACGAGGAAACCCACGAAGATGGGCTCTTGAAGCAATATCTTGCCGACTGGGACGGTGATGGCACCGAAGATCTCCTCAACCTGAAGGATTTCAGTTTATATGGATTACCGCAGTCGTTCTTGCGCTGGAATAGGGCTTCTGGAATGAAATTTGAGAGCGCTGAATTTCTTGCGTTCTTGTCAACGCCCGAATCATCTCTCGGACCGGTGGATCTTGATCGGGATGGCGACATGGATTTTGTGTCGAACTATTTTCTCAATTTCGAAAGTCCATCGGTATGGTTTGAAAACGATGGAAACGGTTTGATATCCGCCATTCGCGGACTTCCCTTTTCAGGAATGAGCCAAGCACCCGACTTGGATGACGACGGGTTTCTAGACTTTATTTCGGGGAATTCAATCGTTCTCTCACGTCCGAATCTAGATTTCGAAGTGAATCCCTTCCCTGGTGGTATTATTCTAGGTGACTTCCGCCTGAGGTTCCATGACCTAGACTCGGATGGCGACTTCGACTACGTCTACCCCACCGCCGAACGTTCCATCCTAGGCTTTCATCACATCTACTGGCAAGAGAATACCGGAGACCTATTTGAGCGCCCGTGGCCTTTCCCCCAAGATTCGAGGATAAGCGAACGTGAATATTGGGCGAATCGACGACAATCCACTCTTATCGATATCGATAACGATGGAACTCAGGATCTCATTGTTGCCTCATCAGGCTTCCCCCGCCTCGAGTGGTTCAAGATCACCCACACCCCTGAACCCGCCCCTTTCACCGCCGCCATGGAGACCCTCGGCCTCAGCGGCCACTCCGCCGGCCCCTTCTCCGACTGGGATCTCGACGGCGTTCTCAACTGGGACGAATTCGCCTTCGGATCAAACGCTGCCGTTCCTGATCCTCATCATCCAGGAAGGCCAAAGCTCAGTCAGAATGCGACTGGCACGACCTACACCTTCCAACGCCGCACGGATGCCGCAGCTCTTGGACTCTCCTACGACACCAAGCACAGCGCCAATCTTCTCGACTGGGATCCGTGGACTCCAACATCAACGACTTCCCCTCAAAGCGGAGACTACGAACGCGTCGAATACCCGGTGACCTTTGGGCTGGAAAAGGAGTTCTTCAAAGTCGATGTCTCCGACCCACCCGCGCCCTAAAAGTATTCTCGTTGGGGTAAGCCTACAGCTCTCTTACTGCTGTCGTAATCCGGCTTCTGACCTCGCTCCACGACAATTTTCTCAGCGAAATTGGGTCGGGTTCCGAATCAGCATCCTCGAACCAAGTCAAACTACGAATCACCGTAAACGGGTCGCTGGCTTGGTATTTCGTAACAAAGCACTCCACCCAAGCTTCGAGCGGACGGTGATTCAGGAGTTCATGCAGATCATAAAAGTCCTTTTTTGAACCTCGATTCGCCACGGCGTTCAACTTCATTGCGGCGACATCCTCAAGGGAAAGCATGGCGACGCAATCGATCTCTTCCAAGGGAGCTACAAGAGGGTAGGCGTGACGAAGTAGATCCATTTTCGTGCCTTCCACATCGAGTGTCAGCGCTCCAGCAGCCTTTGCTACCTCGGTGCCTAAACCACCCAAGACTGACCGGAGATTCCCTACTTTGAACTCGTTCAGAGTGAACCAATCAAGATCCACCGAAACCCGATGACCCAGACGGAGTGCCAAATTGGTCCCACCACCAAGCGCAAAGCCATCGAGCCCTGCATGACCGGCTAGAGCCTTCAGCAGCTCGGCGACTGAGCTCGGAACGGAGTCGTAGTGGAGCATCTGAACTCAGAAGCTGCCCGATCAAAGCGCGCTTGGCAAAACGCGAATGCGCGCGGCTCCAAGGAACGCAAATTCACCACGACCTCCGCCAGGCGTTCCCGCCCAAATTTGGCCTCCATCCACTTCCAATCCGCCCAGCGCCCGCGCTCAAGCACCCGCTTGGCAAGCCACGCAACATGGATTTCCGGGTCGATCGTCTCACGGTCGACATCCCAAAATAAATGCTGCGAGAGCTCCTCCACTCCGGGAACCTAGCAAAGGAATCTCCCCTCGCCAACCTCAGCATTAACGGTCAACCCGTGCCGAGCCACCGCCGACGAGCTTCTTCACCTCGTCAAGGGTTGCCATCGTCGTGTCACCCGGCGTGGTCATCGCCAGCGCGCCGTGAGCGGCTCCGTACTCCACGGCCTGCTTGGCGTCGTTGAATTCCATGAAGCCGTAAACCAGTCCGCTGGCGAAGGAGTCACCGCCACCGACGCGGTCGTAGATCTCCATCTTCGGACGGTGGGTCGCTTCGTGGAACTCGCCGTCGTGAAAACAAATTGCGCCCCAGTCGTTGACCGTCGCGGTGTGGACGTCGCGCAAAGTCGTAGCCACCACGTGGAAGTTCGGGAAGTCAGCCACGGCGTTCTTGATCATGTTCTTGAAGCTGTCGACCTGCAGGCCGGTGACGTGCTCGCTGACACCTTCCACTTCAAATCCAAGGGAAGCGGTAAAGTCCTCTTCGTTGCCGATCATCACATCGACATACTTGGCGATCTCGCGATTCACTTCCTGAGCTTTCGCCAGACCACCGATGCTCTTCCACAGCGAGGGACGGTAGTTGAGGTCGTAGGAAACGATCGTGCCATGCTTCTTCGCCGCCTTGCAGGCTTCGATCGTGAGCTCAGCCGTCGTTTCCGATAGCGCCGCAAAGATGCCGCCAGTGTGGAACCAGCGACTGCCCTGCTTGCCGAAAATCTCTTCCCAATCCACATCACCCGGCTTCATCTGCATCGCCGCGGTCAGGCCGCGGTCAGGCGTACCTTTCGCGCCGCGAACGCCGAAACCTTTCTCGGTGAAGTTCAGCCCATTGCGCACGTTGCGGCCGAGTCCATCGAACTCCGCCCAATTGATGAACTTGGTATCGACACCGCCCTGCAGAATGAAGTCCTCAAGCAAACGTCCGATGTCGTTTTCGGCGAAAGCAGTCACCACCGCGGCCCGCTTGCCGAAGCAGCGACGCAAGCCTCGAGCGACGTTGTATTCTCCTCCGCCTTCCCAGACGTCGAAACGGCGGGCAGTGCGGGTGCGACCGTCACCGGGGTCGAAGCGGAGCATGACTTCCCCGAGGGAAACGATGTCATACTGACAGGAAGCGGCGTCTTTGATTTCAATGGCCATGGTCTTGGTAGTTTTTGGGAAATTAGGGCGCTCAGGTCCTACTTGTTCGCCTGAATGTAGTCGGAATCTCCTTTGAGGAAGTTGATCAGGTTGTTCGTCGCGCGGGTCGCCTGACGGTTCACGCTCTCATGCGTGCGCGAACCGATATGCGAAGTGATGATGCAGTTCGGCGCTCCGATCAGCACGTGATCCGGTGCCGGAGGCTCGGCATCCAGCACGTCCGCACCGTAGCCGCCGACCTTGCCGCTCTTGAGGGCTTCGGCGATGTCCTCGCCCACCACGATCTCACCACGTGCGCAGTTCAGAACGATCACACCGTCGCGCATCTCGGCGATCTTCGACGCGTTGATCATGCCCTCCGTTTCCTCGTTGAGGAAGCAGTGAAGGGAAACCACATCCGAGTTGTGCAGTACTTCATCCATGTCGGCACAGCGTTTGACGCCGTGCTTGTAAGAGAAGGCCCCATCGAAAAACGGATCGTAGGCGATGACATCCATTCCAAAAGCCTTCGCGCGGATAGCCACCTCCTTGCCGATCCGGCCAAGACCGATGATCCCCATCGTTTTGCCCATGATCTCATTTCCTACAGGCTTCTTCCATCCCGCGACCCACTCGCCATTCTGCACGGCAACCGCGTTCGACTGGATCTTCTTGGTGATGCCAAGCAGTAGCCCGAAAGTATGCTCCGCCACGGTGGTATGGTTGACCCCTGGAGTGAAGAGCACCGGCAACTTCTTCTCGGTCGCGTACTTGACGTCAATCTTGTCGAGCCCGATTCCATACTTGCTGATCACCTTGAGCCGCGGCAGCGACTTGTCGATCACGGCCTGGGTGATGGCGTCATCGCCACAGAGGAAACCGTCAAACTCCCCGGCGAGCTCCAGCATCCGCGCTTCGGAAAGGGGTCCACGCTCGCGAACGATCTCGAAGCCCCCGCTGTCGAGCAGGTCGTGGTGGCTTCCAGGGGTGTCCTGATAGGACGTGGTGGTCAGAAGAATCCGTTGGCTCATGGCGCGCCTTTCTGAGACCTCGCAAGTTGTCATACAAGTATAAAAATGCGTGCAGACAAACAATGCCCGGGAACCAAACCGCAGACCACATTACAAAGCTTGGCAAGCCCGAACGGGACCTCTCGATACCTTCCAAAATCGGTCAGATTCCGACCCCGGATTTGGCGAAATGCTCTGCAAATTTCGCGATGGAAGACCGCACGATCTCGGCAGCCCTCAAAATGGAGCTGAAAACATCAATCTTCATCCAGCGGCTGTAAGAGCTGGCTTCGATCGCTTCTGGGGGGAGTGGGGGGACGCTTGGATCTATCTTTGCTTCGAACGCACTTTCGCGCGCCTCGGCCTCGACTTCACCGCTTCTGTGGAATTCACAGCCTGCTGTTTAAGGCCGACAGCGGATGACTCCGCCTTAATGAATTCCTCCAGGAACGCCGCCTCACACAACCCGGTTATTCTACGTTGTGAGGGCATCCCGATCTTTTACAGAAAAGCCGGAAAAGAATCAATACTTCTCTGTATCCGCGATCGCGTGTGATCCCGCTCAGCCGAGGACCAGACGCTCGTCGTCGGCGAGTCGGGTCGTCAGATTCTCCCATCCGCCCGGCCTCTGGAGGTTGAAAACCAACAGATACAAAGTCACCAGCCTGGGATCGAATTTTTCGACCATCTTGTTGATCGCCTGATCGAGCGCCGCATCATCCATGTCATCGGGCAAATCTCCGGTCACCGAACCCTTGCCATCGTGTTCGATGTCCATTTCATCACAGAACAGGGCCAGCATTTCCTGATTGCCCGCCATCAGCCAGACCTGAACGAGGTGCTCCCCGATCGTGTCGGATTGCTTCGACTTCAGAGTCTTCAGGATCCAGGCATACTGATCGGGCAGCGGCTTCTTCTGAATGAAGGCGAGACGAAGCTTGCGCGTCTGTGCCAATGAGCTGATCGCCGAGCGGTAGACATTCTTGTCGTTCTCGCGGAACCAGTCGAGCATCTGGGTCACAAGGGCGGGATCGATGGCGGAGTAAATTTCGTGTGCTTTCAAAACGGGATGAGATTGCCGGAGTTCACGCTTTCGCGCTCGGATCTCCAAGCAATTTCCCGCGAGATGACCCGCTTGTTCGATCTTTTCGAGCGGGAAGCGAGATCCAGCCACCTCCGCCTTCTTCAAGCGCACTCAGCCCGGACCGAGGGTGACGGCCATGCCACCAGGTCCGGAACCGAGTCGAGCAATCATCGGATCAGCGCCAGCCAATCCTCCTTGTCGGGAGCGGTCAGCGTGTTGCCCTCGAGGGGCTTCGCCTCACCGATCTCACCGGTGCGCGGATTGTACCAGGCAAGACTGAACGGCCTGCCAATCGGAAGCTCGATCTCGGTCGAGCCACCATTCGGAAGGAAAACAAGATAGAGCTCACCGTCCTTGGCATAGCAGTAGCGGGAGTTGTCGTTCTTCGAATTCCCAACGAGTTCATCCATGCAGATCATGTCTTGGAACGGGATCTCCTGATCGCGAAAGAACTCAAGAGCGTAACGGGCGTAGTCCCAGCTCAGGTCGCGTGAGCGCCAGTCTTCCGCCACCAGATCATTCTCCGGCAGTTTGTATCCGAAGTAGTACTCCACGCCCCAGCCACCGGCGAGGAAGGTGCCCCACAGGGTGTATTTGCGAATATCATCGACGGTGGGAATCCTGCCCTTGGCATCCGACTGTCGCAGCACGGCCATGTTGGCGTAGCTGTCGTCCGGCGGCATCCCGAACTGGGCGTCGCCCGGCTCATCGAAGCTCACCAGCCATGGTTTGCCGGCCTTGGTGGCCTCGCGTGTCCATTTGGCCACCTGGTCGTGGCAGTTCCTCACGTTGCTGTTCTGCAGGGAAAGTCCCTCCAGGACCGAGGTCTTCGAAAGGTGCGGGCGGTAGACCTTGTCTTGCTGGTCGGGGAAGGTGTGGAGCACCACCGGGTGCCCGTAGGCATCCATGTTCTTGATCCACTCCGCCATCGCCTTCTGCTGCTGGAAGCTCTGGGTATTCTCCTCACCCAGATTCCAGTTCAGGGCAAGGTTGTGACCGTAGCGCGCCACCAGTTCCCGCAGGTAAAGCTTCCTTTCAGGACCGCAGTCACCCCCATCCAGCGACTGGGCGCCACCCGGCCCCTTGAGATCATCATTCTCGGTCTCCTGAAGCTTGAAGTGAAGGAACATGCCCTTGCTGGTGCCATGATCGAAAACAATGCCCCACTGATCCAATTTACTACAGTCATAGTGGAGAGTGTCTTCACGTTCAATGAACGGCCAGACGTTATCACCATCACCACCGGCGTTGTAGGGCAGAAAAGAGAAGGCGTTCATGCCTTTGCTCGCGAGGTAGTTGACCGCTCCAATCAGTCCCTTGCCCTTGCCGTCCTTCCAGCTTGGATCGTCATCCTTCCAGTCACCGATGTGCTTGGGGTACTTTTTCAGCGGGACCTTTCCCGGCTTGTTGGCGCGTGTGCCATCGAAGTCGGCGTAGCCAAGGAGTGTCTCCGGCGCATCCGCGCCTACCTTCAGGAACCAGCTCTTGTCGCCTGCGAACTGCATGTGGTGCTTGCCCGCATAGGTCAGGCGGCCGCGTGCACGAAAGTCGGGCAGCTCCTTGTCGGTGGCCGTCACGGTGAATTTGCCGCTCTTCCCATCGTACGGCACGAGCTTTTCTCCCCTTCCACCCAGAGCCGCTCCGGGACCCTGACTGAAGTGGATCGTGTAGCTCCATTCCCCGGTACGATCCGGTGAAAGATGCGCGCGCCAGATCGTGCCGGACTCAGCAGAACTGTTTGCCGCGTTGCCATTGGCCGCGAAATACCCCGGGACCGTGTAGCTCGGTGAACCGGACGAATGCGTGAAGGTCACACTGAAGCTGTTGTCGGTGAATGGGTTCGGCGAGTTGTCCTGCTCGTGGGCATAGGGGCCGTTGAGATCCAGCGACACCTTGTGCCACTCCTTCAGCTCACCACTAATGCTCACCTCTCCGTCACCGTCAGGTTTCCTTGGCAAAATCAAGGGAGGCCCCGCAGGCTTGGCTTTCCTCGGCTTTTTCGCAACGTCCGCCGGCATGGAGGCAAGCTCCATCGCGGTTTGCTCGTTGGCTGCCGTGAAGGTCAGCCCTGACCACCTGGCCCGCGACCACTCTTCGCCATCAGCCGAAGCGATCGTCGACCGCACCGAGATGATCGCATCCCGGGCGACTTCGACATCCTTCCAAGTCTTCCAATACTTTGGAGTCGCTTCAAAGGTCTTTTTTGAAATCGGGGCGACGTGCCTGCCGACCCACTCACCACCGACCTTCAGCTCGAAACTCGATCCGCCATCATTCTCACCAACCGCCTGAAGCGTGATGTCATATCTCCCTTCAGGCAGGGGAAAGACCGTCGTTGCCTCGGCAGTCTTGTGCTTGCCCGGATTGATGGCCAGCCACTTTCCTTGATCGAGGTAGTAGCCATTGCCGGCATTGAAGACCGATACAGGAATCACCCGAGAAATGGCATCACCCTCGGCTTCTTTCCCGGCTTCTGGAGCAGAAACAAACGGGAAAGGCTTCGGCGCGGTTCCTGCCTTGACCACCGCGTCGGGCCCCAGGTCCTCCGGCTGATAGTCCTTCCGGTTCGCGAGCAGGATCTTGTCGAGCTCGATTCCGTCCTCACGCATCGAAACATGAATCACATGCTCACCAGCGGTCGGCACATCCAGCGTCAGGATGCCCGGAACTCCGACGTGAACCTTGGCGGTGCGCTGCGCCGACCGCCAATGCCACTTGTTCTTCTCCACCGTTTGCCACTTCTTCGCCGTCTCCGGCCAGGTGCCATCGATGCCAAAGTGAAGCCCGTTATCCTCGGAGGTCGTCGAGAAGACGCGCGCCCACAACCAGTACTTGCCCGGGGTATTGAAATGAACCTTGTAGCTGAGAATCGCCATCTTGCCGGGTTCATCGATGAAATTTTCACCCTTGATCAGCTTGTCCGCGTGCGTCCGCCGAGTGTCCGGCAGGACCTCGAGGTAGGCTCCACCCGATGCCCCGCCGATATGGGATGGATCGCCGTCCGGCTTGAGATCCGGGCTCGCATCACGGGTCGTCAGATACCATGCGCGATTCCCGGTGAGCTCCTGCTTGAAAAAATGCTCGGCTTCAATAGCCACGATCCCGTCTTTCTCTTCGAAGACCAGGTCTGACGAGGCGACCGGTTTGGCCAGCTCATTCGCGGAGACGGCTGCCGTCAATCCGACAAGAATTAGGGCGAGGGCGGGAATTTTCATGAGATTCATGGTGAAGGGTTGAAGCTCCTGGGCCGAACGACCTCAGGGCGAGCAGATGAACCATTCCAAGCGTCTTCTTCTTTCAACCCAATCTCTAAATCGGGCCGATTTCCCCCGTTCCGGGACAAAACCCTGTCTTCCGCCGCGCTCCCGATTGTCTCGACAACTCGGCCAACGCCCTGGGTCACTCCTCTTTCTCATCCGGGGTCGCCGCACCCTCGATTTTCTCTCCAACCTTCCGGATGAATCGGCCCGTCGCCGCAGCTCCCTTTTTCACCCCTTCCTCAGTTTTCTCCACCGCCGTTTTCACGCCCTGCTCGGTCTTCTCACCGGCCGTCTGCAGTCCACGCCCGGTCGCACCGATCGCCTGATCGAGACGCTCTCCCGGCGTCGGCTTCTGATCAAGTTCTTCGGCGGCTTCCTCGACTTCGTCGGCCACGTCGTCCGCCGCCTTTCCCCCTTCTGCCACCGACTGATCAAGATCCTCCGCAGCCCCTTCCATCGAGGCCTCATCATCCGGCACCGCGACCGCCTTCGGCACGTCACTTTCGTGCCGCTCGCAAGCCACCAGAATCCCCACCAGCATGATCACTGTTGGAAAACGTGTTTTCATGCGCACGATCCCTAGCCGGATTCGCTCTCTCCGCCAACCGCAACCTGCGCCTTCTCCACGGGAAAATGAGACGACCCGGCGATCGATTAGGATTTCCCCGGACTCGCGTTCCTCCCCATTTATGGGAAGGGTATCCCATGGGCCTCTACCGCGATCGGATTTTCCCCGCCTGCTACGACCTGCTGATGGGCATGGGCAAGCTTGAATCGCTGCGTCAGGATGCCCTCGCCCCAGTACGGGGTGACATTCTGGAGATCGGGATCGGCACCGGCTTGAACCTCGCCCATTACCCGGAACCCGTCCGCTCCATCGTCGGCATCGACTCCAACCCCGGCATGCTCAAGCAACTCTCGGCCAAGCTCCGAACCAGCCCGGTCGATGTCCGCATCGAATGTGCCGGCGCCGACCAACTACCCTTCCCCGACGACTCCTTCGACACCGTCGTCTCCACTCTCGTTCTCTGCAGCCTGCCGGATCGTCCCGCGGCGCTTCGCGAAATCCAGCGCGTCCTTCGACCCAACGGCCGCTTCGTCTTTCTCGAGCATGGCCTCAGCCCGGACCCCAAAGTTGCCGCCTGGCAAACCCGGCTCAACTCCATCCAACGCCGTTTCGCCGTCGGCTGCCTGCTCGACGTCCCTGTCAATCAGGAACTGGAAAGCGCAGGCTTCGCCTTCGAACAACTCTCAATGGGTTACCAAAAGGGCGAGTCGAAAACCCACGGCTACCTCTACCAGGGCATCGCGATCCTTGGAACCGTCTAGGACTGAATCCGAGCCTCACCGAATCATCTCCCGGAACAGCGACCGCCACGTCGGCCATTCGTGACCTCCCGATTGCCACAGCGTCTGCTCCTCACTCAGAAAATCCTGAGCAAAAAGCCGGTTCGATTCCACGAGCCGATCTTCCGTGCCACACGCAAGAATGACTTCAGGCCGATCACGCTGCTCCAACCATTTCAACTCAAGACTTCTCCAGAGCCGACGCGAATAATCCCGATCCCCCGTCGGCTCTCCCTTCCAATTCCGGACACCTCCCGCCGAACGGATCTCCTCGGTGACCTTCTCTTCACCAACGAACGGGGAGAGCAGATACATTTCATCGATGTCTTCGGGATACTCCAGATCGTGAATCAACGCACCGAGTCCGCCCATCGAGATACCCACGACCCGGACCCGTTTCACTCCCCGCGATCTTGCTGGAGCAATGACATCTTCATGCAGCCGCTTCGCCGACAAACGCTTCCGGTAGTAGCCGAGATGAAGATCGACCGCCACTAATTCGGCATCCGGCCAGCGCTCACTTGCAATCTGGAAAAAGCCCTCGCGTTTGAACTCATCCATCGTACTCCAGCGACCTGGAAGAAAGACCACCAACTCCTCCCCGTCGTGAGCTCCGGCCTTCAGATCCGCGACCGGTGCCGGTGTCGAACGAGGCAGGAATCCGCATGAGTTCAACAGCAGAACCAAGATTGAGAGTATTCTCTTCACCTGACCACCATGTCCTCGAACTACGGATGAGCACGCG
Organism: Haloferula sp.; assembly: GCF_049672945.1. Lineage (NCBI taxonomy): Bacteria > Pseudomonadati > Verrucomicrobiota > Verrucomicrobiia > Verrucomicrobiales > Verrucomicrobiaceae > Haloferula > Haloferula sp. Next base: position 54,582 of record NZ_JBATWY010000225.1, read on the forward strand.
AAAATCCAGCGGCTCGCAAAAACCCGGGAAAGCACGACCGCACCCTCAGCGGGAGATTGACTCCGCCGCCGAAAGCCGCTGCCATGCGTCATGCTGAATCGACGGACATTCCTCAAACAAGCAGTCGCTACCGGCACCCTCGCCGGGGTCGCTGGAGCCAATCCCAAGAATTCCCCGAAATCCAACCCGTGGCCAATCCTCCTCTTCGAAAAGCCCGTCCAGGCCCTCAGCTACGACGAAATTGGTGAGAAAATCGCCGCGATGGGCATCGACGGCATCGAAGCCACTATTCGAAAAAATGGGCATATTCTCCCTGAGAATGCTGCCAAACAAGTCCCCGGGATGGTCAAGTCGCTCGAAAAATTCCGACTTCACACCATCGTTGCAACCACCGACGTGGTTGCCGCCGACTCAAACACCTCCGACTTCCTGAAAGTCCTCAAGGACAACGGCATCACCCGCTACCGGATGGGTTTCTATCGCTATGCCAGAAAAGGCAATCCCATGGATCAGGTCCCGGCGTTTCGAGAAAAACTCCTTGGCCTCGCCGAACTTAACGAACAACTCGGCATGCAGGGACTCTATCAGATTCATTCTGGACATGACGGCGTCGGCTACGTGGGTTCGCTAGTCTGGGACGTGGTCGGAATGCTGAAAGATATCAACCCGAAGTCCCTCGGCCTCGCCTACGACCTGCGTCACACCCGCACCGACACCGGCCATTCATGGAAGCAGGCCGCAGACGTCGCCAGGAATCACATCGGTGCTCTCTTCATCAAGGATGCCAAGTGGATCGGTGAGCGGAGCGAACAGCGCGCCAACGTCCCCCTTGATACCGGATTCGTGAATCAAGAAATCTTCAACTACGTCCGTCAGGATCTCGACCCGATGCCTCTCAGCCTGCACATGGAGTGGGGCAAACATCCGATTTATCCGAAAGAGTCCGCCCAGGAAGCCTGGAAGATGATTGCTCAGGACATGGAGGTCCTGAAAAAATGGCGCGGGTGAAGCGACTCCGAAGCTCCCCGAGCCGAGGTGCTTCAGACACCCTCTGACTTACTTTCCGTCAATCCACTTGACCCCATATTCATTCGAAGGATCACGATAGATCGAGTGCAGATGATCCAGCGGATCACCACCAAGATCCTGACCCGCATACTCGATCACAACTCCCGGGCCACTGAGATGATACGACATGTCGCTTCCCAAAGCGAACGGCCCATTCCAAGTGAACACGGTCTCATCAAGTTGGGCTTCGATTTCCTTAAGCCGAATCTCCGCCGACCTTGTCGGAATATCATCCACCCACAACTTGACCAGCTTCATCAAAATCGCCCGCTGCTCGATCGTCAACTCCTTACCTGAGACACCAGTTAGATCGGGCACGACGCCATCCTTGCCCGCTCCCGCGAGCATGCGTCTCCGTTTCGCCCCCTGAATCGCCTCTTTCCGCTGATCCTCAGTCAAGTTGTTGATGAACTCATAGCCCAGCGCGGTCTCCTCCTTCATCGGAACTATTTCCTCATCTCCCAGCAGGAATCGATGGGGCTGGGTGCCGATGAATGACGGCGACATCGTCACCTCATCCCCGACGATCGTTAGATTGATCGCCACATGGTGGCCGTCCCACTGCACAGCCCAGGGTTCCGTCTCAGACGGTGTTCCAAAGATCGCAATCCAGTAGTTCGCCGAACCAAAACCACCTCGCCTCTTCGCCTGCTTTTCGGATTTCAGCAGCAGGTCGTCCGCCAACATGATGTTGCGTGACTTCATGTATCCTTCCCGGCTCATCACGGTGGAAAGGAATGCGCAAGCTGCCTCAAGCTGTTCGCGATCGAGATCACCAAGCCTCAAACCTCCGTCGTCCTCGCTTGATGGAACATTGGTCCACTCCCGCCTTTCCGGATCATCCATTGGTAAAATCAACTGCTTTCGCAATTCGGGCGATAGCACTTCGAGAAGAGCCTCGGCCGCCTCGACCATCGCCTTTGGAGAATGATTCGTCTCAGCTGGCTTGGCCGTCGCGAATACCTCGCTCGCCAAAGTCCACGCCTTGTGATTCTCCCACGAAAACCCCGTCGTAATGACCAAGGCCGCTGCTAGAATGGACGCGAAACTTCTCCTCATGAATGATACCCTCCCCTTCATGACGACTGAGTGCAAAGCAATTTCACACGCCAACCAGCGCCACCCCTGAATCGCAAGGATCAGCCCGCGACATCAATCGCCAGCCGCCGCGCCTTGATCGCCTCGATCAGCGAAATCTCAGCCTCCAGTAGCGCGTGGGCGGCGACAATCATGGCATCCCTAGCATGATCCTCTTTCCGGTCCGCATCCTTTTCAATCCGATGAATCTCGATGTCGGTCTTCAAATCTTCCAGCCGGCTAATCACCTGATCCTTGGTCTCCTCGAACCACTCCTTGATCCGCTCGCCCGCCTTGTGCGCATCCTCGCGTTTGGTGTCACGCAGCGCGGTCGCTTCCATCAAACCATTTTCAAGCACCGACAACTCACACTCTTCATCAAGATGCCGACTGACATGGGTCAGTGACTCCTTGGCGGTGCTCAGTTCTTCACGGATATGATCATGGTGACGTTTGGGAATCTTCATCGTGTCTTGAGTTTCTCAGCGAGGATAGGAAGCGAGCCATCGGATGCCAGTGAATTTTCACCCAGCACCGGCAGCGAACCCGCCGACCCTCACTGGCCACGCCCAATTGATTGGGAGAATATGCGGAACCTTTGAAGAGCGGGGCGGTGGTGCGCATCGAGCGAAACCCTAGTCTCGAATCGCCATGAAAAGAAACGAATCCATCTCAAAGATCATGAAGCGCCAAGTGATCACTCTCACCCACGGCGACCCGATCTCAAGAATCCGCAAGACCTTCACCGATACCGGTGTAGGCCACCTGCCCGTTGTGAACGACGGCCAACTCGTCGGCATCGTCAGTTGGACCGACCTGATGCGCGTCAGCTTCGGCGATGCCTTCGGCGAAAGCACCGACGCAGTCGATGCCACCCTCGATCACACGATCACCCTTGAGCAGCTCATGGAGCCCAACCCCGTCACCCTCGATCATACCGCCACCATCCGCGACGCCGCCGCCATTCTTTCCAAAGCCGACTTCCACTCCCTTCCGGTCGTCGATGGCGAACACCTCGTCGGCATCGTCACCTCCTCGGACCTCATCTCCTATCTCAATGAACTGCTCTGAGCTCTACGAAAGCCCACCAAACCCTCGTTTCCTTCACTGACATTCCGCTAATTCCGCCAACCAAGGTCCATCCCAGAATGCGAAAGCTGGAAATTTTCACTCACTCCGCTATCTCACGTCCACCGAGTGAAAGGCCTCTCCATTCTCATCCTTCTGGTCGGTGGCTTGCTCCAAGCCGCCCAGCCGCTGACCAAGTTGCCCAACTGTGTTCTCGTCCCCACCGAATGGGCCGATGGTGACAGCTTCCTGATCCGCACCAGCGACGGCAACGAACACACGGTCCGACTCTACGGCACCGACTGCATCGAGGCACGCGTCACCGACAACTCCGACGCCCGACGTCTGCGTAGCCAACGCCGCTATTTCGGCATCTCCGAAGCCGGCGGTTCCCCGCAGTCGTCGATCGCCATCGCCAAGGACTTCGGCGAGAAAGCCGCTCAACGCACCGTGGCACTGCTGCAGCAACCGTTCACCGTTTATACCGCCTTCTCCGATGCTCGCGGCGACGGCCGATACAAACGCATCTACGCCTTCGTCACCACCGCCGAAAAACGCGACCTCGCCTCCCAACTCGTTGGCGAGGGTCTCGCCCGAGCCTTCGGAGTCTATCGTGAAACTCCCAACAAAGATCACGCCGACACCTACCGTGAAGAACTCCGTGACCTCGAACTTCAAGCAGCAAAGCGCGGTGCCGGTGTCTGGGCCAAAACTGATTGGGAAAAACTTCCGGCCGAACGTCGGCTCGAACGCAGCGAAGAAGCCGAACTCGCCCTTGCCACCGATGCTGGCTCGAGCATTGAACCCAATTCGATCGATCCCAATACAGCCGCCCGCGACGAACTCATGCGCCTCCCCGGCATTGGTGAAGTCACCGCCAACGCCATCATCGAAAACCGCCCCTTCAAGTCGATCGACGAACTCACCCGTGTCTCCGGCATTGGTCCGAAAACGCTCGAACGAATTCGTGGCTCCCTACGAATAGGAGAATGATTTCTCCCAGCTCAAGATCTCAGGCAAAGTCGCTCCATCCACCAACACCAACACCAACGGGGTTGCGTCGTTATCCTTACCAGCCATCTCCTTACTACCCGCCCCGTAGAATCTCCAATGGCGGATGATTGCAGACGCCCCGACTCAGGGCGAGCCCCCCGAGCACCGCAATCGCCGTCACACTTCCAAACGCCACCACCAGCAGCGCCGGATCAGGCCACGGTGAGGCGTCGAAAACAAATACCGCCAGTGCCGCATTCGCCGCCACCGCCAGCAGCACACCCGTCAGCGCCGATAGGATCCCAAGTGCGGCATACTCGATCACCAGGATTGCACGCACCTGCTTCGCAGACGCTCCAAGCGTCCGCAGCAGCACGCTTTCCTTCAGCCGCACATCACGACCATTCAGTAACGTCCCGATCAAAATCGGCAAGCCCGCCAATACCGTGAACCCTGCCAAGATCGTCACCACCATCGAGATCTTCCCAAGAATCTCTCGGACCGTTTCAAGAATCAGCGTCAGATCGATCGCCGTGACATTCGCAAATTTCGCAGCCAGCGCACGTTGCAGCTCCCCCGATGCTTCCGGCGTCGGCGTGCGTGTCGTCACCACATGGAATCCCGGCGCGTCTTCCAGCACTCCCGGCGGAAATACCATGAAGAAGTTCAGGTTGAAGCGACTCCAATCCACACGCCGCAAACTCGTCACCCGTGTCCGGATCGGAACACCCTGCACATCGAGCGTGATCTCATCGCCGATCCCCACCTTCATGTCCTTCGCAATGTCCTCCTCCAGGGAAAGCGGCACCACCCCGGCCGGATCCGCCCGCTCGGTCGCCAGCTCGCCCGCCACCAGCGTCTCGGTGAAATTCAACTCATCCCGATAGGACGAACGAAATTCCCGCCTCGCCACCCAACGCGGCACACCCTTCGCCTCGCCGACCGCGACCCCACGGATCGATTGAATCCGCATCGTCACCATCGGCGCGCTTTCCAGCAAGGGTAGCCCCTTTTCCTCCAACACCTCCGTCACCCCGGCCACCTGATCGGGCTGCACATCGATGAGATACAAATTCGGACTCTCTTCCGACTGTTGGATATCGAGCCGATCATTCAAAAGCCTGCCTGCCGAGAGAATCGTCACCAACAGAAAGGTCCCGAGCCCCAGCGAAAGCAGAAAAAGCAGCGTCTGGTTCCCCGGCCGATGCAGATTCGAGAAACCCTGCCGCAGCAAATACGGCCAACGCCTGCCGACCACCCGACGCGTCACCGCCATCAGCCCGCGCGCCACTCCCACCAGAGCCAGAAAGGCAATCACCATCCCTCCGACCATCGCCAGCGCACGCTTCCAGCTCGGATCATTGGCATGCGCCACCATCACCAGCAATCCCACCAACAAACCGTAAATCGGCAGCGATCTCAGCAAGTCCCCTTTCAAACCACCACTGCGCAAAGTCACCGCCGGCGAGATTTCGCGGATCTTCATCAGTGGCAGCAGCGCAAATCCACAACATACGGCGAATCCCGTAGCCGTCGTCTGCGCCACGATCTTCCATTCCGGCGAAGGGCTCACCGATATCGGCAATTCATCACGAAAGGCTTCTAACAAACCCATCTGCATTCCAATCCCGAGCCCCGCACCCAGCAGCGCTCCGAACAGACCGAGCGCCATCGCCTGCGCGAAATAGATCCCGAAAGCAAGATGTCCCGGACACCCGAGACAACGCAGAATCGCAATCGTTGAAATCCGACGCGTGACATGCGCATGCACCGCCCCCGCCACCCCGATCGCCCCCAACGCAAGCGATGCCAGTGCGATCAGGCCGAGGAACTGTTGGAAATTATCAAGCGCATCGCCCAGGTTCTCGCGACGATCCTCAGGTGTCTCCAGTCGCCACGGCGTGTCCGGAAAGTCTTCACGCACCCGGTCCTTCAGCTCTCTCGACAAAGGACCACCCTCGATCTCCAGATGCACCTGGTAGGCCGCCATGCTGTTCCGGGTCAGCAGCCCGGTGCGCTCGATGTCCGCCAGATTGACATAGGCCTCGGGAGCAAATCCACTGAAGCGATTGCCACGCGGTGCCGGCTTGTCGACTACTCCCAGAATCCTTAAGCGAATCCCCCCGAGCTCGACCTCATCACCGACCTTGGCTCCGAACTGATCGAGGATCGCCGGCTCCAACAAGACGCCACCCCCACCCTTCAGCTTCCCCCACGCATCCGCCGGACGCGTCTCCACTTCTCCATAGAACGGATAGTCTCCCTCGATCCCCCGCACTTGCATCAAACGCGCCCCGCCGTCCGGTAAAAACCGCATCATCGATGGAAAGCTGATCTCACGGCTCGACCGGCTCGCCATTTCAGCCAACTGGCTTACCTCATCAACACTGATCTCCTTGCGTGAAGACACTCGAAGATCAGAGCCTAACAGCGCCTTCGCCTCCGAAGCGATGCCTCGTTCCACACTGGTCTTCAACGAATGAATCGCCGTCAGCGCCGCGATCCCCGACACGATCGCCAGCGAAAAAATCACCAGCCGCACCCGCTGCGAACGGCTGTCCCGCCACGCCATCCGCCACACCCAGGGATGAAACAAAGCCGCCCACAAGCTGCCCGGCAGCCCTCTCTTGTTAGATCCCATCATTTTCGTCCACTGAATCAGAATTCAAACCACGGAATACACAGAATACACGGATTGAAAGGCAGGGATTAATTGCTCTCACGGCGAAGCCATCAAACCTCTGCTTCCTCCTGTAAAAATGCCTTTCAGTTTCAAAATCTGCGTCCATCAGCGTTCATCTGTGGTTTCCGTTTCCGTGTATTCTGTGTATTCCGTGGTCTACCCTCTTCCTTTCCAGATTCGCGTTCATTCGCGTCCATTCGCGGTTAAATTCTCCTCCTCAGAAACGATCTTCCCCCCACTCATCGTCACCACCCGGTGCGCCTTCGCCGCCAGCGCCGGATCGTGAGTCACCAGCACCAGCGCCGTCCCCGCCTCGCGGTTCAAACGGAAAAGCATCTCGACGATCGGCGCACTCGTTTCAGCATCCAGATTTCCCGTCGGCTCATCGGCAAAGAGAATCTTCGGCCGATGAATAAACGCCCGCGCCAGCGCCACACGCTGCTGCTCGCCACCGGAAAGCTGCAAAGGATAATGATCAAGCCGATCCCCGAGGCCAACCTCCGTGAGCAATCTCTCCGCCTCCTTTTCGATCTCCCTGCCGGATTCCCCGCGCAGCTCCAGCGGCACCAGCACATTCTCAATCGCCGTCAGCGTCGGGATCAGCTGGAAACTCTGGAAAACGAAGCCGACCAGCCGGTTGCGTAGGGCCGCCCGCGCATCCTGATCCATCGCCTCAATCGCCTGCCCATCCAGCTCCACCGATCCCGCACTCGCATCGTCCAGGCCCGCGCAAAGCCCGAGCAGGGTCGTCTTACCACTCCCCGATGGCCCAATGATCGCCAATGTGTCGCCCTCTTCGAGACTCAGGCTCACATCCTTCAGCACCGTCAGCTCATGGCTCGCCGTCTGATGCACTTTTCGCAGACCCGACACCTTCAGGATCGGTCGTTTGACAGCACTCGGAGCGGATTCTAGACTAGCGGCCGATGGAGATGACATTGCGGAGAAATTTCATGTTAGGGCTACTGTTCGCAGCGGGCACCGCACTATTGGCCGAGGAAACTCCGAATGCAAACGGCACGACAAAGCGGATCGTCGTCCTCGGCGACAGCATCACCGCTGGCTATGGCCTCGATCCGAAGGAAGCCTACCCCGCTTTGCTCCAAGCCAAGATTGACGACGCCGGACTTTCCTACACCGTCGCCAATGCCGGCGTCAGCGGCGACACCACCGCCGGCGGCCTGCGCCGCGTCGCCTGGGCCATGGGAAAAGGAGCCGACCTCCTGATCATCGCGCTCGGCGGCAACGACGGCCTGCGCGGCATTTCTCCCGAGGAAACCAAGAAGAACCTGCTCGGCATCGTCGCCAAAGCCCGCACCAGGAATCCTGACATCGAAGTCTTCATCGCCGGCATGCAAATGCCCGACAACATGGGTAAAGACTTCACCGCCCGCTTCCAAGCCGTCTTCCCCGAAGCCGCCAAGGAATCCAAATCCACCCTCATCCCCTTTCTCCTCGAAGGCGTCGGCAACGTCGAAAACCTCAACCAACCCGACGGCATCCACCCGACGGCGGAGGGTCAGGTGAAGGTGGCGGAAAATGTTTGGAAGGTCCTTCGGTCGGTGGTCGAGTCGTAGCCTTGAACTACGAGACTGACTCGCCAAAGACCCTCAACCATGGAGAAGATCGTGAACGCCGCATTTCACGGACCCCTTCACGACTGACCTCATCTCTCGTCGCATCAAACCCATCGTCCCGACCCAACCATGAAAACGCTTCTCCATCTCGTCGTCTCTCTAGTCCTCCTGCAACTCAGTGCCACGGCTCAGTCCAAAAAGCTCAAGGTCTTCATCCTCGCAGGTCAGTCGAACATGGAGGGCCATGCACGCGTGGAAACCTTTGACTACATCGGCGACGATCCCGCCACTGCGCCGCTGCTCGAGCAGATGCGCGGGCCGGACGGCAAAGCTGCCGTCGCCGACGACGTGTGGATCTCCTACCTGACCGGGCATCACGAAGGCAAAGCCAACGGCGAGGGAACCGGCAAGCTCACCACGGGCTACGGTGCCCGAGGCTCCAATCCCACCAAGGACGGCGGCAAGATCGGCCCGGAGTTTACCTTTGGCCTGACGATGGATACCACGCTCGAAGAGCCGGTTCTGATCATCAAGACCGCGTGGGGCGGCCGAAGCCTGAACACCCAGTTCCGCCCACCAAGCGCCGGGCCGTACGAGTTCAGCGAAGCGCAAATTGCGAAGATGCTGAAACAGGGCAAGGACATTGAAGCGGAGAAAGCCAAAAAGGCAGAAGAGTCCGGGCGCTTCTACAATTACATGGTCGACCACGTGAAAAGCGTGCTGGCCGATCCCGAGCGCGTCTGCCCCGACTACGATCCTGCCGCAGGCTACGAGATCGTCGGCTTCGTTTGGTTCCAAGGCTTCAATGACTTGGTCGACGGCAACACCTATCCCACTGGTGCGGATGGCAAAACTCGGGACTACTCGAACTACAGCAAGTGGATGGCCGATTTCATCCGCGATGTGCGCAAGGACCTGAAGGCACCCAGATTGCCCTTTGTCATCGGGGTGCTTGGCGTCGGTGGCGTAAATGCCAACGAGGGTACGATCGCCTTCCGCAAAGCGATGGCGGCTCCCGCCTCGATGCCAGAATTCAAAGGCAACGTCATGGCGGTGGAGACCGCTCCGTTCTGGCCGGACGAACTCGCAGCGATTGATATGAAGCGCGCCAAGGTGAAGCAGATGGGCCACTTGCTTAAGGTCAAAAACAAGAACTCTCCGAACAAGGACGGCACGATGGACAAGGCGGCACAAGAGGAATATCTCAAGCAATTCGAGGCCGAGCTCATCAGTCCGGAGGAAGCCACCATGTGGGCTCGTGGCGCATCCAACGCCGGCTATCACTACATGGGTTGCGCCAAAACCTTCGCGCTCATGGGCAAGGCCTTCGCCGAGGCGAATCTTCAGATGCTGGGAGCGCAATCCCGCGAATGAGCAGAAGGATGTGATCCGGGTCAGTTGAATCATCAGAGGGTTCGGTCCCGAAAAACGGAGATTCAGTGTCGTAGCTCGCGGCAAGATCACATCGAGGAACTGGGTGCTCAATTCTAAGGCAATAACACCGCCCCTACCAAATCGACCACCTCCTCGTCATGCATCCACTGCTGTTTTGGCAGCAGCAACCCGATTCCCGACATCCATGCGGGTCTTCGGGCGGTATGTCGCTTCAGAAAGGGCTCGGTCTGCGATAGTTCGCATTTGCCCCGGGAGTCAGTCCGAGCGATAGAACAGCACGCTCGGAAAGGTATCTTGTTGAGAATCACTAGCCGATCCCAATCGGGCCCATCATTTTCGAGTGACCCGCCTCCACCGGCGCGGTTCCTGGCAAGTGAGTCGGACATCCCAGGATTCCGATCAATCAAACCCATGAATTTTATCACCGCAGCCACTTGCAGCGTCACGGTCATCGTTGCCTTCCTCGCTGCCAGCCATTCCGCTTCCGGGAAGGAAACAGTCGACCGAGAGTTCCCCGCCGGCATCAGGCTTCCGGACGAGGCGCGGGGTGAGGCCGCCATCGCGGCTCTGGCGAACCGGCTGCCGGAAGTCGCCGCCTTTCACGGTAAATCCCCCCAGCGGCTCCGCGAGCTTTTTCGCGCGGATCAGACACTCTGGGTCAATCCCGAGGGAGAGCTCTTCTACGCCTGCGAACTCAATTGCACGGACTGCGACCAAGCGGACACTTCCGCCGAAGGAGAAGAGATGGCAGAGAGTATCGGTGCGACCGATCCACCGCCCTTCGACACCGCCGAGGCCTTTCTGCTCCACAGCCGCCCAGGCGCGAACCGGGTCATCTATCTCGATTTCGACGGCCACGCCGATGCTTCAGGCAAGTGGAAGGCTGGAGCAGAATCCCCGCCCTTCGACCTCGATGGCAATGCTTCCACGTTCAACACCACCGAACGCAACCGCATCATCGGTATCTGGCAGCGCGTCGCCGAAGACTATTCCATGTATGAAATCGACGTCACGACCGAAGACCCGGGGATCGAGGCTCTTAGGAAAGCCAATTCCAGTGACGCGGCTTACGGGATCCGAGTCGTCATCGGCGGCAGCAGCAGCGACTGGTATGGCCGTAGCGCCGGCGGCGTGGCGTTTGTGGGCTCGTTCGACAGCAACACCGACACCCCTTGCTGGGTCTTTCCCAAGGCTCCGGGGGCCGGTATTTCAGAAAAAAACATCGCAGAGGCAGCCAGCCACGAAGCCGGCCACACGCTCGGTCTGTATCACGACGGCGTTACGGATGGTCCCTCCTACTACAATGGTCAGGGAAACTGGGCACCCATCATGGGTGCCAGCTTCAGCAGAAACATCAGCCAATGGAGCCGGGGGGAATACACCGACGCCAACAACGTCCAGGACGACCTCGCCGTCATGCTTACGCAAGGCGCGGTCTATCGCGCCGACGACCACGGCGATAGCAATTCCAGCGCCACCGAGCTTTCCGCCGATAGCGATACCGTTTCCGTCGGCGGTGTCATCCAAAGAAGCAGCGACGTGGATTTCTTCCGCATCGAAGCGGCTGGCGGCGCGCTGGTCATCAACGCCGAGCCCGCGCCCAGCGGCCCGAACCTCCGCATCGAGGTGAAGCTCTTCGATGCCGCTGGCAGCCTCCTGCAGACCGCCACTTCCGCTGACACCAGTTCGGGCACGCAACCGGTCACGCTCACCCGCACGGTGGCAGCCGGCACCGCTTTCATTTCAGTGGACGGCATCGGCAACGGCGATCCCGCCACGACCGGATACTCGGACTACTCCAGCCTCGGACAGTACAAGGTCACCATCACCGGAATCGTCCCCGGAGGCTTCACTTGGCTACCTGTCGCCGCAGGAATACAGCAGTGGAACAACGCGGGGAATTGGGCTCCCAACACCATCCCGAATGCCGCCGGAGAAACCCTGAGAATCAACAACAACCTTATCGGCGATCAGATCATCCAGCTTGCCAGCCCCACCACGCTCGGCACCCTCTTCCTGGGCGATGCCAACAGCAGTCATGGTTTCACCCTTGCGTCCAGCGGTGGCTCGTTGATTTTCGACAACCTCGGCAATCCCGCGAACCTGAGCAAAACGACCGGCACCAATGACCTCATCTCCGTGCCGCTCTTACTAAACGGCGCGCTCGATATCACCCAATCGGCATCGCGCAATCTCAGCTTCTCCGGGGGGATCAGCGGTTCCGGCGCCTTGACCAAGGCCGGTGCCGGCGCGGTGGTTTTCAGCACCGCGAACAGCTACACCGGCCCGACCGTTCTGGAAGACGGACTGTTGCGCCTCGATGCCGCAAACGGCCTGCCCGGTGGTATCGACAACGCCTCCGGCCCCGGTGAGAGCGCCCTCATTTTCAAGGGGGGCGTTGTTGGCCTCGCTAGCGCCGACTTCTCACGCGCACTGGGCAACGGCGACGGTGAACTGAACTGGACCAGCGGCAGCGGTGGCTTCGCCGCCTTTGGCGATGATCGTCAAGTGAGGCTCAACAACGGCGCCGGTGCGGTATCATGGTCGTCGGCGATCATTGGCGGAGGCAACGTGCTGATTCTCGGCCATTCATCTGCCACCCATACCCTTGATTTCGAAAACGGCATCAGTTTCGCTGGGACCCAGCGGACCATCAGGGTGGAGGACGGCCAGGCGGCCGTGGATGCCATTCTCAGCGGGGTGCTTTCCGGTGGCAATTCAAGCGGCTTGGAGAAGACCGGCAGCGGCGTGCTCTCGCTTGCCAAAGCAAACACCTACAATGGCAGCACCACCCTGGATGGCGGCGTGCTGCTCCTCCAAAACACCAACGCACTGCCAAGTGGCAACCTGGAACTCACCGGTGGTGGCATCCTCGGCCTTGGTGCCGGCAACTTCGACGACCGCGTTCTCGGCACCGGCAGCGGCGAACTCCAGTGGACCGGCGAGGGCGGTTTCGCTGCTTTCGGGACGGAGCGCACGGTGAAATTCAGCGCCTCGTCCATCAACTGGAGCGCCACCCATTTCATTGGTCCCGCCAGGGCGCTCCTCCTTGGTCACGAGACCGCGGACGCCACGCTTGATTGGCAGCAAAGGATTTCGCTGGCGGGTAGCGAACGCGCCATTCAGGTCGATGATGGCTCAGCCGCCATCGACGCCAAAATGAGTGGAGTCATCGCCGGCGGCAGCAGCGGAACGTCAAACGTCTTCAACAAAACCGGAGTCGGCACACTCGCCTTCACCGCCCAGAACACCCACTGGGGCGATACCATTGTCAGTGCCGGAACACTGATGATTGGCGATGGCGGCACTACTGGCGGAGTTTCGCAGAATTCCCCGAACATCATCGTGGAAACCGGAGCCATCCTTGCGACCAATCGGAGCGATACCCTTACTCAGGGAACCAATTCCCTCAACGCCGTCATCAGCGGAGACGGAGGGTTCGCCCAAGTGGGCGGCGGCACCACGGTGCTGACCCTCGCCAACACCTTCAGCGGTCCCACGACCGTCACCGGAGGCACGCTGGCCTTGGGAGCGAGCGACACGCTGCCGGACGCCAGCGGGATCTCCATCGGCAGTGCCACGCTTGACGCCGCATCGTTCACCGACACCGTCGGAACCCTCGACATCACCAGCACCGCCACCATCAATCTGGGTGCAGGTGCGGCCTTATCCTTCGCCGATAGCAGCGAGTTCGTCTGGACCGGCGGCCTCAACCTCACCGGTGCTTTCGTCTCCGGCTCCTCGCTGCGCTTCGGTAACAACGTCAACGGCCTGACTTCATCCCAACTTGCCCTCATTTCGATCAATGGTGCCACGCCCCCCCTCGCGCTGGACGCCAATGGCTACCTGATTCAAGTGCCCGGCGGCTATGCGGCATGGGAAGCCACCCACGCACCGAATACCGGCGATGATCCGAATGCGGACGAGGATCGCGATGGCGTCACCAACGGCGTGGAATATGTCCTCGGTGGTCGCATCGACACCCACGATCTCGCCAAGCTTCCGGCCGTTTCTCTCAGTGGTGAAAACATGCTCTTCACCTTCAAGCGTGATCAGGCTTCGATCGACGGTTCTACTGCCCTTGTCATTCAGACGGGAACCACCCTGTCCGCCTGGCCCAACTCGTACATCGTCGGAACCAGCACCGCGGACTCGGCGGCCGGGGTGTCGATCATCGAAAATACACCGAGCGGCTTCGATACCGTGACGCTGACTCTTCCCCTCGGTGCTGATGTGAATCGATTCGCCCGCCTCATGATCACACCCTGATGGCAGGGCCCCGCAAACACGGGAAGGGTCGCCCCCTTTTACGATATCTGCCGTACTTCGATCGACTCTCCGTCTTTGATTTATTTTCAAAGACGTCCTAGAGCCACGTCATTCCGGGCCACCCCGCATGGTTCATGGGCGGACCCCTTTCATGGGCACGGACCTGTTCAGGCTGTCATTCCCACTCAGGGGTTCTCTCATTCACGAAGGCGTGATCGGTTTCGCCGTTGTTGAAGCGACTACCCCACCCGAAAGGGTGAGTCGGTTTCACCCGGTCATGGGATAGACGAATAGTCCTCGAAATCCTAGCGTGTGATTAGGTGAAGAGGGCTGCTGCAAAGCATTGTTTTCGTTTGCCATCCAAAAAGACCTCTTAAAAGCCCGTGATAACCCGCAAATCTGCCCTACTCCGATCCTCCGTTTCCACCTTTGCCACCATCTTGGCCCTCGGCGGCCTCGCCGCGCCTCCGGCATTTGCGGCTACCTTCTACTGGGACATTACCAACCCCACCTCCGCCGCCGGCTTTGGAAATGCAGCCGGCACCTGGGCGCAAAACAGCACCTCCGGCAACGGCAAGTGGACCACGAGCATTGACGGCACGAAGTCAGGCTCAAGTTCGCAGGTCACCGGCAACAACGATATCTTCAACTACGGAACCACCGCAAACGGGCTCGGCGCTGGCACCGTGACCGTGAGTGGTACGGTGACCATGGGCGACACCAACTTCGGTTCAGCTTCGGGGGCCATCTTGATAACCGGCGGCACCATCAACTTCCGGGCCGATGCGACCGTAACGGTCAACAACACCACCAACACGATCGCCTCGGTGGTGGACGGTGCCGGCACGAGCTTCACGAAATCGGGAACCGGCACCTTGGTCCTCTCCGGGGCCAACACCTACAGCGGCGCCACCATCATCAGCGGCGGCACCCTCGTCCTCGGCAATAGCGCCGCCCTGCCCAGCGGAAACCTGGTGCTCAGTGGCGGAGTGCTGGGCCTTGGCGCGGGCGATTTCACCCGTTCCGATGGTGTTGGAGCCAACCAGTTCCAGTGGGCGGGATCCGGTGGTGGCTTCGCCGCCTATGGCGCGGATCGCACCGTCAATGTCGGAGCCCTAAGCTGGGGATCTACCACCTTGGCAGGTAAGACTCTGATTCTCGGTGCCGCGGATTCGGACGCCACGCTCATCTGGGCTTCCACCCTTTCCTTTGCCGGCGGTTCCCGCGACCTTCAGGTTGATGATGGGTCCGCCGCCATCGACGCCGAAATCAGCGGCCGACTAACGAGCTCAGGAACGTTCAACAAGACAGGCAGCGGCGTGCTCTCGCTCACCAACGCCACAAACGACTATGACGCCAGCGTCGTTGTTGGCGGGGGCGTTTTGCGGATCGATACCACCGGCGCGCTGCAGAACGGCAACGTAAGCCTTTCCGGAGGCGGAATCCTCGGCTTGGGCGAAGGTGACCTCACCACCCGTACTAGCGGCTCAGGGGCGAATCAGGTGCAATGGACCGGCAGCGGCGGTTTTGCCGCCTTCGGAGCGGACCGCGCGGTCAAGTTCAGCACATCATCGATCAGCTGGAGCGACGAGAATTTCATTGGTGCCGGACGGACGCTGATCCTCAGCCACTCAACCTCAGACGCCACACTGGTATGGCAGCAGGAGATGTCATTCGCGGGAACCGACCGGACCGTACAAGTTGATAACGGCTCCGCCGCCATTGATGCAAGTTTCAGCGGCCGGCTCAGGGGAGGCGGCTCGAGCGGCTTGGAGAAGACCGGCGCCGGTACCCTTGAAATCGCCAATACATCGAACGACTACGAAGGTGCCACCACCATCACGGCCGGCACGCTCGTCGTCAGTGGCACCATCTCCACCAGCAGCGGCGTCACCGTCAGCGATGGGGCCACCCTTTCCGGAAAAACCACCGATGGTGGAGTCACTACCGGCAAAGTCTCAGCCATCACCCTCAATGGAGGCAGTGGCACCGGGGGCATCTTGTCGCCCGGCGACGGGACTGCCAACAATGTCGGCACTCTCCACGGCAGCACTCTGGAGTGGAATGGTGCAACCGGTAGCGCCTTCTCCCAGATGGTATTCGATCTGAGCAGCGGCGATGTCAGCGACAAGCTCGTTCTCAGTGGTGCCATGACCAAGGGCACGGGCACGATCTTCGAATGGGATTTCGGCAACACCGGCGTTTTTAACAACACTTACACGCTGGTTGCGGCTGGTAGTAACGGCCTCCTCGATTGGATTGCCAGTGATTTCACCTATAAGAATCTCACTCCGGGTCTCACTGGTAATTTCACCATCACCGGCAATAATCTGGATTTCACGGTCATCCCAGAGCCGACCAGCGCGCTGGCCGGGTTGTTGCTCGGCGCCGGTCTGCTACGCCGCCGCCGGTGTTGATTGCCTTGCTTCCGGCGGATTTACGCTTTCAATAGAGCGGAGTCAGGCAAGCCTCTAACCAGAGGCGATCCGCTCGATGGGGTGCAATCAAGCCTTGGGTCTGCCCTACAGCTCACGCATTTGTTAGAAACGGCGGAAGAACAGATTGTGGCTGGCACAAGACCAAAGTTCAGAAGCCGCGGAGATGGACACAAGCCTGATTGGGGACGGAGAGGCAACGAGGAGTCTACCCTAGGTAACCGCCATCCGTCACCCCAACTATCGCCCATGCCCGGGACTCACATTCTGAGGCTGGAGAAGAATCAAAACCGTGGGTGGAGAGAGCTCATTCCTGCCGGAAGACAGAAAGGCCGTAGAAAGGGTCCTCAACTCCAGGACCGTCTACTCGTCAGCAATCCGACCCTCCGCACCGAATCCGCCCTACCAGGACCTCCATCGATCTTCTAGAATCCCCTGGTTTTAAGGCCTCCTTCCGGCTTTCAGCATTATTTGCCTCACTGTTTGCCCGGCACATTATTTGCTATTTTCGACGTAGCTAACCCGTCAAATGCAAAATGAAAGGACTGACCCCTGACCCTCTGGCGCATTATGCACCGGACGGCCTCTATCCGGAGGGTCCGGGATACTGGGCCTACGGTAGCGGCTTTACCATCGTTACGATCGCCATGCTCGAAAGTGCGTTAGAGTCTGATTTCGGGATCTCTGCCTCTCCCGGCTTCATGGAAAGCGCCGTCTTCCGATCGCTCACCACCGCCCCGTCCGGAATGTACTATAACTTCGCCGATTGCCGGGAGTATGGCGGCGAGGGCGGTGACGTCTTGCTGGCTTGGTTTGCGGCGAAGTCGGGCAATAGAACCTTTTTCGAAAAAGAGCGCTTCATGCTTTCGCCCGAGAGGGTCGGTAGGCTCTCAGGTCTCGACGGGGCCGCCATGGCATGGCTTTCCCAATTCGAGGAGAAAACCAACTCAAGGATTCCGTCGGCGTGGAAGGGTGATGGCAGCAATCCGATCGTCATTTTCACCGGTGGTGAAGACGATCCGCACCAATACTACTTCGGCGGCAAAGGTGGTAAAGCGGCGATCAGTCATGGAAACATGGATGCAGGCTCATTCGTTTTTGAGATGGATGGCATTCGT
Source organism: Haloferula sp. (assembly GCF_049672945.1). Classification (NCBI taxonomy): domain Bacteria; kingdom Pseudomonadati; phylum Verrucomicrobiota; class Verrucomicrobiia; order Verrucomicrobiales; family Verrucomicrobiaceae; genus Haloferula; species Haloferula sp. The sequence goes on from NZ_JBATWY010000225.1 coordinate 72,265, forward strand.
TGGGTGATCGATCCTGGGATGCAGGGTTATCATGAATTGGAAAAGACCGGCTTTAAGCTATGGGGAAGGAAACAGGATAGCGAGCGCTGGACCTTGCTGACCAAAAACAACTTTGGACATAGTGGCCTGACGCTAAACAACGAGTTCCATCGCGTAGATGGCTTCGCACCCTTGATCGATTTCAAGGAAGGCGAAGTCCCCGAGGCCACCTTTGATCTAACTGAGGTCTACGGAGAAAATGCGGCGCAGGTCACACGGCGCTTCATCAAGGACGGACCCGCTTCCCTATTGGTTCACGACATTGTCGAACTGACTGAATCGACAGAAAGGATTACCTGGCAAGTAATGACCACAGCTGAAGTCGAACTCAGCTCAGGCGGGGCGCTACTCCGTCAAGGCGGGAAGGTTCTGCGCGTCGAAAGCCTTTCGCATCCGGAAGTGGAGATTGCGGTGGTTCCGTTGGACCCCCCCCACTGAAACTGGACCGGCAAATCGAGGGGCTAAAACGCCTCGAATTAAGAGTTCCTCCCATGGCCGCCGTCGACAGCAAAATTGAATTAAAAGTCAGGTTGTCGAAGAACACTTTGTAGTTAACCGTTCACCCGGCGCAGCAATCAGGCACGGAGCAGTCGATCCACATTGCCGCTGCCGAGGACGGGATTGTCGTAAAAGGCGATGACGAACATGCTATCCAGCGGTGCTTGGTCCGATCCAGGAATCGGATGAAAGTGCTCGGGAGTCGGCGGAAAGTTGTCGAACGTAAAACTCCAGTTGGGATCGTCCGCCGCAAGAATACCGGCGAAAAGCTCGTCGTCGACATCCGCGATGGCGTCGCCGCTGATCTCGATGACAATTGGTTGGGAAAGTGCTCCTTTGGCAACCACTGATTTACCAAACCGGGACGACTTGCATGCTCGACACCAGGAAGTGGACCCTTCAAACTCCAACCAATGCTAAATCCCGCCCTCTTCTTCCTTTTTTGCATTCGAGTTCTCGTCCTCGCCTCGGCCACCTTTCTCCACTGTTCATGCCACTCCTCGCGACCGGCGCTCACCCCTGAGGAGTTGATCGCGGCAGCAGCTAGCGACAGGCAAGTGCTGGAAAACATCGAGTCCCACAACGTCGAACTTCGTCGGGAATTTCTGGCACTTCGTTCGACGGGAAACTGGAAGACACTCGGATATTTTTCAGCTCAGGAAAGTGATCGTACTGAATTGTTGTATTTCAGATTCCACACCGCGCACCACCAATTGAACGAGATCGTGGAGCGCTACGGGAAAGTGTCAAAGGCTCATCCGATGAGCACCCGCGCGAACCGCCTGGCCCTTGAGCAATCCCACTTTCTCGTCAAGACATTCGCCGACGACAAGATTGCCATCGACAAGCTCAACCAGGCCTACCCGCGATCTGGCATTCCCCGAAATACCTACGACCGACAAGTCGAAAGCCTCGAGCCAGTCTTCAAACGAGGAGCCACCATCGCCAAGGTCAAGGCTACAGACAAAATGGACGATGCTGAGTATCTCGCACAGACCGAGATTTTCTTCCACGTCAGCCGCCTGAAGAAACCCAACGCACACCTCGTATCCTTCAGCGAATCACAAAAGCAGGAAGTCGTTTCCCAACTACAACCCGGCGACATTCTGCTGACCTTCACTGCGGGCTATGCCAGCGACGTATTCATTCCCGGCGCTTTCAAGCACGGCATCACCTTCATCGGCACCGTCGCACAACGCCATGCTGCCGGCCTTTCGCCGGACAAAATCATTCTCGTCGGCGGACGGGCAGAGGGGCAGAAAATCCGCAAGGACCTGGAAAAATCGACGACGGTCGGCGGACGCCCGGCAAACCTGATCGAGGCAGTAGCTGAGGGCGTCAAATTGAGCAATCTGGAATACATCATGGACACGCATATCAACCGTCTGCTGGTCCTGCGACCGACGATCGGAGCGACCGAACGAGCCAAACAAGTCAGCCGGACCTTTTCCTATCTCGGCCAGGACTACGACTTCCGCTTTGACTTTGCGGACTCGAGCAAGCAAGTCTGTACGGAGGTGATTTATCGAGCCATCAACGGACTGGACGATATCAACTTCACACTGACCCGACGCGGCGGCCATGTCACCCTCAGTGCCGATGACATCGTGAACTACTGGCTGCACAAGAACCCCGGAGCCTTTGAGCTCATTCTCTATGCCGAAGAATCGTCTAACAGTCTGGGACATCGCGCCCGTATCCTGACCGGAATGGAAGGCAAGACCCGGGTCACCGAGTTAATGGCGAGCGGCGGAAAAGACTGATGCCACCGAGGACTCCGCAGAGACTCTGCGGATCCCACCGGCTCCCTAACCCAACTCGCTTTTGGTGAAGCCCCCCCTTACCTTCCCGAGAATACCGGATTGAATCCCGCATCTGTTAGAATGCGCTTCACCTCCTCCCGCTTGTCGCCTTGAATCTCAATGCAGCCATCTTTCACCGTGCCTCCGACACCACAGGCTTTCCGCATCTTCTTCGCGAGTTCCTGCTTCTCAGGAAGTCCGATCCCGGTGAAATTTTTCACAATTGTCACGGCCTTCCCTCCACGGTGGGCGGTCTGGCGAACGATGTCGACACGCCCCCGCTGGGGATTCTTCTGACCGCGCTTGGCGGTTTTCGCTACGACACCGGGAATCGAGTCCACCGGCTCATCAGGCAACTTGCCAAGAGCATCGAGGATCCCAAAAGCGTTGAGTGCCTGCAGCCCGTCAACGGAACGCTTGGTCTTGCTCTTCTTTCGGCTCATTGAGGCCCTCAGCCTGAGAGCATCCGGCCCGAATGCCTAGAATAGATTGGAGCAAGCCTCGGAAACCACTTTTCCCTACGGCGCCCGCAATAAAAGGCATCGAAACTAAAAAAGAGCGGCCCGACTGATGACCCAAAGGAAAACCCATTAACCTCGGGGTGGCTCAGTCGGACCGCCTTATTTGTCGCGACGGAGCGAAGTAATGCAGCCCACGTGCCAACCCTCACCTCAAGCGCTTTTTTTTGGAACTATCTCGAGCCTTCATCGCCGACACTTCTCGGGGCACCCCCCTTCTTGCAAAGGTCAAAACCGTGCTTAGGTGATGGAATGGACCCGGCGCTTACTGATCAAATTATCCGCATGGCCTGGGAAGACCGGACAAGCTTTGAAGAAATCGAGAAGCGGACCGGCCTCGCCGAAGCCGAGGTAATCAAAGTGATGCGCCGAAATCTCAAACCACCAAGCTTCAGATTGTGGCGCAAGCGGGTGAGCGGACGGGTCACCAAACACCGCAAGCTGATGAAAGCCCGGATGGGACGTTGAAACCATGATTCGCAGCCAAGGACTGTCGCCTCTACTCACTTACTCGCCCACCCGGCACTTGGATGCCACCTCGCCCCAGGTGAAATCCTCCCGCAGCATCCTGGCAAGCCAAGGGTCCACAGCGGGCAATTGATTCGCGTTGGCGAATTTTTCCGGCTGGGTAACGCGAGTGAAAAGCACTCGTTCACAATCACGGCGCGGCACCGACTTCGTGCCATAACCACCGGGCTGATTGCTCGACCAAAAACGCACGTGCTCTCCATCGTGCCCGAGATAAACGACCAGATGTCCGCGTTCGCGGCCACCGATCTGGTCCGTCCACCAAATCTTAAGAAAGTCCCCCGGCTCCGCCTCGTCCCAAGAAGTGAAGTTCCGGCCTGCACCCAAGTCCGCCACCAGTTTCGCCGAGCCGGGTCCGTTCGAATTCCAACGACCAAAGACCCCGTCCCCATCCTGTTGATCGAGCTTGGGAAGCAGTGCCTCCGATCCACGCCCCAAGGCCTCGAGCAGCACGAGGTAGGTCGCCCCCGAGCAAAAACTCGGTTTGGCGCGCTCGGCATCCAATTGGAATTCACTACCCGTCATATCGCAGGCACCCTGCAGCAGGTTCTTGGTGGCATCGCTGCCGTCATAGCCACCCCCACGGGGCATCATCTGCACCGCCGCGAGCACCTTGGAGTTGAATCCCGAAGGCACCTCAGCCGGCATGGTCGCGCATCCAGCTGCAACTAGTCCGATGATGGAGAGGCTAGCGGATCTGATCAACATACCGCATTCAAACGGCCTAAGCCGAATTAGGCCAGCCGAGATAAGGGATCATTCTGCGGCAGCAGCTAGTCCATTGGCTCACCTATTGGAGAACAATGACCATGGCGACCAAGGCCTCCCTTCTAAAGTTTGTTGAGAAACTGAATACTCTCCTGAATACTCGCAAGCGGATCGGGCGATTGATCCTGCTCGACATGACAATACTCCACGCCCGCCGCCTTGGCCGCGACAATGATCGGCTCGATGTCGATGATCCCGTTTCCCAACTCCTGGAAGGCGTCGTTCGGCACGCTTGAATAAATGGGAACCTTGATCCCTTCCTTCAAGTCCTTCAGGTGAAGCTGGGTCACCCGTCCGGTCATCTTGTTGATCAGCACTGCCGGATCCAGACCGGCGACCTTGACCCAGAACACATCGATCTCAAACTTCATCTCCGGCGAGAACTCCTCCCTCAAAATATCATAACCACATTTGCCGCCCTCCTTTGGTTCAAACTCGAAGCTGTGATTATGATACGAAAGTTGAATCCCCGCCTCCTTGGCCATCGCTGCGGCCTGATTCGAATGGGCCGCGACCTGCTTGTAGTCATCAAGAGTCTTTCGATTTCCATCCTGAAGGTAGGGAATTACCAAATGGCTCAAACCAAGGTTTTCGGCCTTTTCCAAGATCTTCGCGAAATCCGACATTACAGCATCTTTGGGGTTCACCACCGCATCCCACTCGAAGTGCGAGGAGTGCATCGCCAGACCCGCATCCTTGGCTGCTGAAATCATTACATCAGAATCAGGAAAGCCGTAGAGTTCGACCTGCTTGTAACCATCGGCCGCCACCTTTTTCAGGGTCGCGACGGGATCCTTTGCGATGGCGTCACGCAAGGTGTAAAGCTGAATGCCAATGTTCCTGCGGTAGGCATTATCAGCCTCCAGGGCGAGCAAACTGGATGACGGACCAAAGGCAACAGCGGTGGCGCCGGTGGCGCGAATAAAGGTTCGACGAATCATGGGTTTCTCCGGATCGGTGACACGATCCGTATGAAATGTTGAGCTGAAACTCAAATATTTCCGTCAGCTATACCCGGCGACCCAATCCAGTCCTTCAATAACGAGAAACTTTTGCGAGATGGGATACTCCCACACCTTGCTCTTAAAAATTTTTGCCTACTCCGGGCGGCCATTGATAGAGATAGGCAGTTTCAAAATTCTCCGCCCTCTGATCCTGATGCCAATTTTTGCCCGACTCTTCCCCTCCGACTCCCAGGCCGATGTCCGCCTGCTGCCTATCAACACGAATAACAACGCTCATCGAAGCTTCAGCAGAGTAAACGACGTATTGTCCGATGGCACCCACATGGTTTTCGTCACCGGCCCACCAAGTTCCGGAGCCACCCCAGGCATCTCACCCGGTGAGACCTAGATGCGAAGGCTCTCCACCAGCAATTTGACCTATCTTCTCGGAAATACCGGTCAATTCATTGGAGTCGCCAATGCGGTCATCAGCGATAATAGACGCTATGTCGCTTAGGAAACCACCAACCACGGCTCTACCGGGGTTTCGAGAAACACCGAGCACATCTACTAGCGTGATCGTAGCAGCGGCATCACCCGTTTGATCACCGCGGGTGCGGACCAAGCTTGTATCGAGCCGAAAATCTCGGCCAACGGGCTATATTGTCTTCGCCACCAACACCCGGACGTTTTCGGCATCTAGTGCATCGCTTCCGAAATATGAGTGCGAGCACCTCTTGGATCGTCCAAGCCGCCGATACGCTCGCCGATCTTCCCGCTGGAGCAGGCAATGCCCGCCAGGTGGGTTCAGCCACAGTAGAAGGCCACTTTCGCGCTTCCGAGCAAAGGCTTCATGGACGTGAGCCTGACATCCCCATAATACACCGCATACGTGGCCAGCCACTCGCTCTCCGCCAGTTCCTAAGATTCGGTCGCTCTTGTAAAGAAGGCAGGCCTGAAGCTATTCTCCAAGCTGAACAAACTCAGAGCTGACCATTAAGCCACTCTGATCAGTCACATTGAAGCAGATCGCGAAAGCTCCCTCAGGAATGTCTGCGGATACGGTCGATCCGGAAACGATGGCATCAGCTTTCACCCATTCCTTCTTGGACCATGGCCCAGCGGCATCAAGAGTGTAGAGCAGTTGGGCGCTCTTGATCTTCGTCGCAGGGCCGCATTTAACGCTGGCAGTTGAATTCTCAAGTGTCAGTGCCCCCAGTTCTAACAAAGGTGCACCTTTACCTACGATACTTTTGGCGAACACGTAGACCTCACGGTTCCCGATGATCGGACCATGGCCATGTGGCATCTTGTGCTGAAATCGAATCGTCACCGGTCCGTTCACTGCACGGTAGGACTGCTGCGTGGCGGGCATCTGAGTGTAGAAGTCGTTGGTGCTATTCACCCACATGGTCGGATACGTCACGTTCTGGAAGAAGAGCGAGCCGTCGAAATGCTCTCGGATGTATCGATGCTTATCCTTCGGGTGCTTGTTCTGTGGCATGAATCCGGACCCATAGCAGGCAATCCCGAATTGATAGCGATCATCTACACCCATGACGGTTGAAGCCAGAGTCCCTCCCCAGCTCAGACCGACAAATCCGGTCTTGGCCGGATTGATTTCCGGGAACGAGGAAATCAACGAGTGGGCTAGAATCGTCTGCGCCACGGCATGATGATACCACTGGTCCTCCATGGGCTCTTGGTAATCATCAAAGCCGCCAATCCGACGGGGACCCGGATTCGGAGTCGGCTTTCGGGCTCGGCTCTTCTTGTTACCTTGATCTTTTTTGACTGGGATGTGCCCCTCCTGATCAAAAGAAATCGCAGCAAAGCCATTCTGGTTCCATTTTTTCACCCAGTTTTCAAAGGCGGATCCGCCGCCGCCATGGATGCACACGACAGCCGGCCAGCCGCCTTTTGGCATGGTGCCTTCGGGAACCCCGTAATAGCCGAATACCTGCACCCGGTTTCCCTTGAATGGGATCGAATCAAAGAGAATCGCGGTAACACCGTCCTTCGGCGCCAAGTCGGTTTTCTCCCATTTCGGAGCCTGATACAAACGATCAAGATCCCAAGATCTGATCGTCTTTGCATAGGCGGTGGTCAACGCTGCCGTGGCTATCGTTAGAATGATGAAGGCGCGACGAAGGATTGGATTTTTCATGCAGTGAGGGCTGTTGCTTATGGCGAAAGAGTCACCACACCAGATGTTGCCACTTCCGCAACAGAATTTTGGTGGCCTTAGATCTGGAAAACATACGACCCGACCCGCTATCTCCTTCCCAGTAACTGACCCACTACTCAGAACCGAAGGCCCGAGCCCGCTGGTCCCCTGATTGAAGAATCGTCCCGCATAAAAACGTCTGGTTAAATTTTTCGAAAGCCCTTTCATAGGCGTGCCGTAAGCGTATTTCAACCGATGATCATCAAATTCCTATCACTGCTAATTTTTGCCTCCGGTTTGCTCAGTGCGGCCGCGCCGAACATTGTCTTCGTCATCACCGACGACCAAGGCTACGGCGACCTGGGATACACCGGAAACCCGATCATCAAGACCCCGGAAATCGACAAGCTCGCTTCGGAGTCGACGGGTCTCAGCGACTACCACGTTGGGCCGACCTGCTCGCCGACGCGTTGTTCGCTTCTCACGGGTCATTGGACGAATCGCACCGGCGTGTGGCACACCATCATGGGGCGTTCGATGCTGCGTGAAGACGAAGTCACGATTGCGCAGATGTTCAAGGATGGTGGCTATGAAACCAGCATGTTCGGCAAGTGGCACCTGGGTGACAACTTCCCCTACCGTCCCGAAGACCGCGGCTTCACCGAAGTCTACCGTCACGGTGGCGGCGGCATTGGCCAGACGCCGGACGTGTGGGACAATGCTTACTTCGACGGCTCCTATTTTCACAACGGCAAGATCGTTCCCGCAAAAGGGTTTTGCACGGACGTGTTCTTCGAACAGGCGAACGCCTTTATCACGAAGTGCGCACAAGAGAAGAAGCCGTTTTTCGCCTATATTTCACTTAATGCCCCGCACGGGCCGCTCCATTGCCCGCAGAAGTATCTCGATATGTATCAGGACCAGAGTGACAGTATCGCGGCCTTCTACGGCATGATCACTAATATCGATGATAACGTCGGCAAGACCCGGGAGTTGGTGAAGTCACTCGGTATCGGGGAGGATACCATCTTCATCTTTACCACCGACAATGGCACGGCATCGGGAGCCAAAGTGTTCAATGCCGGCATGAAGGGCAAAAAAGGGAGTGCGTATGATGGAGGTCACCGGGTGCCTTTCTTCATTCACTGGCCTGCGGGAGGACTGACCAAGGAACATGATGTCGATACTCTGACCCATATGGTCGACATCGTCCCGACCATGCTGGAATTGACTGGTGTGGAAAAACCGAAGGAGGTGAAGTTCGACGGAGTTTCCATTGTGGAACTCCTCAAGCCTGATAACAAGAATGTCGAATGGCCGGATCGCTTCGTGATCAGCGATTCCCAGCGTGTTCGTGATCCGGTCAAGTGGCGTGGATCCGCCGTGATGTCCGAAAAATATCGGTTGATCGAAGGCAAGGAACTCTACGATATCGATGCCGACCCTGGTCAGAAGAAGAATATCGCGAAAGAGCTGCCTGAAATGGTCGAAACCATGCGTTCGTTCTACGACAAATGGTGGGCTGAGCTTGAGCCCAGCTTTTCCCGCACCACCGAGATCTATCTAGGCCACCCCGACCACCCCGTGGTCACGCTTACCGCTCACGATTGGATCCAAGAAGTTTATCCCCCATGGCACCAGGGTTCCATCCGTTCGAATGCCTGGCAGAAGCGTCCAAACGGCGGCAAGCTGAAGCATGTCGGCTTCTGGGCGGTCAAGGTCGTAGAAGATGGCAAGTATCGTATCTCACTGAGACGCTGGCCTGCGGAATCGGGGGCTGCGATCAATGCCGCGCTTCCGGCGGGCAAAAATGTCGAAGGCGTCACCAGGGCGTTTCGGACTGTCAAGGGAGAGGCGATTGGCGCCCGAACCGCCACACTCCGCATCGATGGCAAGGATCTCGAGACTAAGCCAGTAAAGGGCCAGGCCGAGGAGGTCAGCTTCGAGAAAGAGCTCAAGGCCGGGTCCTACCAATTGGCTCCGTATTTCACGATCAACGACGGTGAACTCGGTGCTTACTACACGATTGTGACTCGGCTGGATTGAATCGCACTTCTTCAGGACAAAAGCAGCAGCAAAGCGCCGAGCTGCTGTCCCTTGCGCGGATCCATGGCGCACGACTCCCGCCCTTCCTCCCGCCACGCTGGACTGGCGCGATGCCCAAAGCTTGGCGAGCGCCGTTGTCGTCACCATCCGCCTCTCTGATTATGATCGGCAGTTCTTTTTTCTGATCGTGAACGAGTCTTGAGCGTCGCCTTGCTCTCGCGTGTTTGCGCTAAAGAAGTCCGATCCGGCGCCGCAGTTCCGATTGAGTATTGGCGAGCAGAACCTGGAAGATCCGGAATGACTCGTTGGCCTGAAGTCGTTCATCAACGAGCTCTTTGACCGCCTTCGCGCGCAGCCCGGAGAGTTCCTCTTCGAAGGCCTGCAACTGAGAAAGGGAGTTCTCACTATTTAGCTGGGAGATGATTTTTTCGATCGCGACATAGTACTGATCAATGCGGTCTTTTTTGCGAAGCAGAAGCCATTTGCGAACTGCGGCACCGCTCGCGAGAAGCGCGATGGCGACGGAGAGGATCAGCGCCATGACCTCCGCGTAGGCGACGAAGAAATTCGGCTCGTTGCGGTGGTAGAAGTCGTCCGCCCCGGAGTGGAGGGGGTAGGAGATGCCCACAAGCTGCTCCGGATGAGGCTCCCTCAGTCCAGCGGCCACCGGGTGCCGCTGCACCAGTGCGACCCGATTCTCGAAGATTGATCGCGTGATCTGCGCAACGCTGTGCTCAGGCAGTTCGCTGCGACAGACGAGCAAGGACGGCAAGGCCAAGGTCTGCACCGCTTCGAGCGGCCTTCCGCTACGTTCAGGATCGTCGCTGCGGTAGGTTCCGGCAGGGATGACGAAGGGCATCAGGTGGGGATAGTGAATCCTCACGCCTTCGACTTCGCTGCCGGGCACGCCAGGATCACCGATTCCAAGCAAGCGCACCTTGCCGCCTGCCATGAGTTCGCGGATGGCACGGGCGCGGACACCCGTCACGGCAAAGACCGCATCGACTTCTCCGGCGAGCAGTTTTTCGCAGGCAGTGGAAAGATCGCCTTCCACCAACTCGGAACGACCAAGGGTGTAGTGCTCGAGGAGATTGCTGACGATCATGCGCGTGCCACTCTCCGCAGATCCGATGGCGAGACGCTTTCCTAACAGCTCACGGACCGAGGTGACCGGCGAGTCGACGGAGACCAGAATGTGCAGCACTTCCTGGTAGAGCGGTGCGATGAGACGAACGTGTTCGTTGGCAGGGGTGCCGTTCTGAACCAGTGCGAGGTCGGATTCGCCGGACTCCAGCCGACGCATGCTCATCAAGCTTCCTTCACTCGGCTGCTGCTCGAAGGTGAGTTCCGGATGATCTTTGGAGACCACCTCCGTGATGGCCGCTGCGAGTGGCTGGTAAAGCCCACCTGCTTCACCGGTCGAGATCCTCAGCTGATAGCTCTGGCGCTGAGCCTGAACCAGCATCAGCCACGGCAGGATGAATAGCGCGAGCACCAGCCCCGCGAGCAGGAACGGCAAAAGTCGGCGCAATTGGTGCGATCGGATCATGTTCTTTTTCTATCCCAGCACCGACAGGTGAATCAATCCCCGCCAACGCCGCCCCCCGCGTTCGCGAAATTGCGCAGCCCTTCAGCCCGGTGCAGGGTGGGAAAACAAGGTTCGACATTTCCCAATTCACCCCCAAGGTCGCAATCTTTCTCTTTCCATGCTCTTCCGCAGCCTTTGCCGCCAAGCCGAAATCGGCTCCAATTCCTACCTTCTCGATAACGGCAACGCGCGTGTCATCCTCGATGCCGGGATGCATCCGAAGCACGAGGGGATGGATTCCGTCCCCCGCTTCGATGAACTCGAAGAAGGATCCATCGATGCCGCCATCATCACCCACTCCCACCTCGATCACATCGGCTCGATGCCGGTGATGCTGCGGGATCAGCCTCAGGCGAAAGTCTTCTTCTCACCCGCTGCCAAGGAAATCGGATTCGCACTGCTTCACAATTCCGTGAACGTGATGCAGTCCAAGCGCACCGAGCTTGGCATCACGGACTACCCACTTTTCTCCCACCGCGAGCTCGACGACATCGAGCGCGTTATCGAGACACGTGCGCTTGAAAGGCCTTTCGATCTCGACCCCGAAGGGAGTTTCCGCGCCACCTTTCACGATGCGGGACATGTGCTGGGATCCGTCGGCGTGACGCTGAAAACGAAAGGCCACACCATCTTCTACACCGGCGATGTGAACTTCGAACCTTCCACCCTGATCAAGGGCGCCGCGTTTCCTGAAGAAACGGTCGACACCCTGATCATTGAAACCACCCGCGGAGACAGCGAGCGACCTGCCGAATACACGCGCGAAGCTGAGGAGCTCCGTTTTGCAGAACACATCGCCAAGACTTTGGATCGACGTGGTTCCGTGCTGATCCCGGTGTTTGCCATGGGCAAGACCCAGGAAGTCCTGACGATGATTCACCGTTTCAAGAAGCGCGGTCTCATCCCCAAAAAGACCCCGGTCTACATCGGTGGTCTCTCGACCAAGATGACGGTGATCTACGACAAGTTCGCCAGCGGTCAGACGCGGCGAAGCGATGACGATTTCCGGATTCTCAAGGACATGGACCTGCAGGCGGGTTCAAAGCGTCGTGGCGGTCGCACGCCGATCATCCCCCAGGCAGGTTCCATCTACTGCCTCTCCAGTGGCATGATGACCGAGAACACGGTATCCAACGGCTTCGCCCGTGCCGGCTTCTTGGAGAACCCGAAGAACTCACTGCTCTTCGTCGGCTATGCCGACCCCGATTCACCCGCTGGTCATATCCGTGCCGCCAAACCCGGGGACAAGATCGTCCTCGACAAACGACAGCCGCCCGTCCCTTTCAATGCCGAGATGGAAGTCTTCGATTTCTCCGGACACGCGACCCGGGATGCGCTGCTTGACTACATTCTGAAGGTGAAACCGAAGAAGGCCTTCCTTGTTCATGGCGACCCGAAAGCCGCTCAATGGTTCGCTGATCAGTTGAAAACGAAGCTCCCCGGCACCGAGGCGATCATCCCCCAGCCGGGTGTGGACTACGAGCTGACTTAGCCCTTGCAGACGTCGATGCGTGAGCCAAGGCGCGGGTAGTTTGCCTGCTCATCGTTTCCGATGACCTTCTCCGCCTTGGGATCCCAGTTGACAGGCTGGCCGCTCTCCATGGCAACAATTGCCAACTGGCCGAATGAAGCGGCGCGATGGGCGCCCTCGGCATCCGACTGGGGAACTTTGCGATCTCGCACACAGTTGATGAAGTCCTGCTGATGGCTGGGCACCTTGCTTTCGTAGTCATCCGGAAGGTTGCGAAGCATCTCGCGGTCAGAGGCTTTGAGCGCCCCGCGACTCGTATGAATCCATCCATTCTCACCGGTGAATTTGGTCCCCATGAAATCGCTGCGGACTTCCAACACACGGCCATCTTCAAAGGTGCCCTGATAGGCATACTTGTCGTAGGCGTCGAAAATCTTGCTGTCTCCTCTTTCTCCAAGACCCTCGACCTTCACGGGGCCGGTCTTATCGAGTCCAAGCGTCCACATCGCGATGTCCACATGGTGGCCGACCCAGTCCAGGAGTTGGCCTCCGCCGAAGGTGTGTAGCCACCGCCAATTCCAAGGATGAACCTGCGAATTGTATTCGAGCTTACCAGCCGGACCGCAATACATGTCCCAGTCAAAGGTAGCAGGCGGCTTGGCGAGGTTTGGATACTTCCTGATATTGCTCCCTTCGGGCGTGCCACATTCCATCCGGGTGATCTTCCCGAGCGTGCCATTCTCGATCAGGGCTTTGAAGCGGCGGAAGTTACTCTTCGAGCGTTGCCATGAACCGGTCTGCCAGACGGTCTCGTTCTTCTTCAAAACGTCGATGAGTTGTCGACCTTCCTTCAGCCCCCAAGTAAACGGCTTCTCGCCGTAAATATCCAGGCCGGCATTGGCGGCATCGATGCCGATCCGCGCATGCCAGTGATCCGGTGTCGCGAGGCAGATCGTATCGAGCTCAGGATGCTGCAGTAGGTCAGTGTAGTTCTGGTAGATCTTGCAGTCCTTATTCCCATAGAACTCGTCCACGATCTTTTTCACTTTCGACATCGCCTTCTTGTCGACGTCACTGACTGCCACGACCCTCACCCCTTCGATATTGAGAAAGGTTTTGATGTTGCCCGTTCCCATTCCTCCGCAACCGATCAGACCAATCGAAATTTCTTCATTCGGCGAACCTGACTGGGCACGGAGGTAGGCCATCGGTGCCACGCCAAGGGCAGCAGCACCGGTAGCAAGGAATCGACGGCGGGAGTATGGAAAAAAGGGTTTCATGATTCTTGAGTTAAGATTTTTGTGGCCAGTCAGGCTGATTCACCGATCATTCCTGTCAATTCCCACCCTCTCATGAAGCTGCTCCATCCCCTTTTCGCCATAGTATTTGTCGCACTCTTCACGGCCACACAGGCAGAGGACGAGAAAGCACCCACCCGCAAGGACATCGCAACCG
>NZ_JBATWY010000226.1:0-13755 GCF_049672945.1 Haloferula sp.
GTCGACATGGGCGTCAAAAAGAAGGGTCGGTTGGTCGATGGCAATGAACCCAATCCGATGCCGTACGAACATGGCATCGCCACCTATGCCTTGGGGGAAGCTACCACCTTCTGCAAACAACTTGGCCAGAACATTCCAAGGCTTGAGGAAGTCACTCAACAGGCAGGGCAGTTCATCATCGATAACCAGCACACGAAAACAGGCGGCTGGGAATACGGATATTCTGAAGACAAGCCACGTGGCGGGGACCTCTCCGTGACAGGCTGGCAAATTCAGGCGCTCAAAGCCTGCAAGCACACCGGTCTCGATTTTCGTGGCTTGAATAGCTGCATCAAGAAGGCTCTCGACTACGTTGAAGAATGCCAGGTCAGCGGCGGTGGCTTTTCCTATGTCCACAGCAAGCCCACAACCCACGCCAAGAACGGTTACTACTCGCTGACCGGTGCCGGCATGCTCTGCCTCCAGATGTGGGACAAGGAAAATTCCGCCGCCGTTAGACAAGGTGCCGCTTACATCACGAAGAACTCCAAATTCGAATACAACGGCCCGGACTGCGATCTCTACGCCCACTACTACGAAGCCCAGGCGATGATCAACCGAGGCGGGCCCGACTGGAAGAAATACAACGACATGTTCCGTGATCAGCTTCTCAACAATCAGGCCAATGACGGCTCCTGGAAGAAGCCCGGTGGAGGAAAGCCGGTCAATGGTCCAGCCTCCATCTATCTCACCAACACCCACTACCGGACCTGTCTCGCCATCCTGATGCTGGAAACCTACTACCGCTTCCTTCCCGGAACCGGCGGCAAGTAATCCACTCGCAAGAAATTCCCAATCTCATCGAGCGGCGGACCTTCCTCACGGGAGCCCGCCGTTTCGCATTTATGGCATGAGAGCGTTTCATCACCATTTCCGCAACTGCCACCGTTTTCCCCTCGCCTCCGGCACGCTCTCCCACTAAGCCCATTCCCAGACATGAGCGCTACCCAACTCGACCAACTCAAGGAATTCACCACCGTCGTCGCCGATACCGGTGACTTCGAATCGATGAAGGCGTACCAACCTCAGGACGCCACCACCAACCCGTCCCTCATCCTTCAAGCCGCTGGCAAGGACGAGTATCGACCCCTCGTCGAGCAGGCCGTCTCCGAACACAAGGATTCGTCCCTGACGGACGCCGCCCTCGTCGATTCCATCCTCGACCGCATCCTCATCATCTTCGGCCTGGAGATCCTCAAGATCGTCCCCGGCCGCGTTTCCACGGAAGTCGACGCCCGCCTCTCATTCGACACCGAAGGCACGGTCGCCAAAGCACGCCAACTGATCGCTGCTTACGAGAAAGAAGGCATCTCCCGTGACCGCGTGCTGATCAAGATCGCCTCCACTTGGGAAGGCATCAAGGCCGCCGAGGAACTCGAGAAGGAAGGCATCCACTGCAACCTCACCCTGCTCTTCTCCTTCGCCCAAGCCGTCGCCTGCGCCGAAGCCAAAGTGCAACTGATCTCCCCCTTCGTTGGCCGCATCCTCGATTGGTACAAAGCGTCCACCGGCAAGGATTATCAAGGAGACGAAGATCCCGGTGTCCAATCCGTCCGCGAAATCTACACCTACTACAAGAAGTTCGGCTACAAAACCGAAGTCATGGGTGCCTCGTTCCGCAACACCGGGGAAATCCTCTGCCTCGCCGGGTGCGACCTCCTCACCATCAGCCCCAAACTCCTCGCCGAACTCCAGGCATCGACCGAACCCGTCGAACGCTTCCTTTCACCGGAAGCCGCCGCCGGCGCGGACATCGAGAAAGTCTCATTCGATGAGAAAAGCTTCCGGCTCGCCCTCAACGAAGACGCCATGGCCACCGAGAAGACCGCTCAAGGCATCCGCGGATTCGCCGCCGACATCGTCAAACTCGAGGATCTCGTCAAATCGATGCTCTGATTCCTCCTCTGGAATTCCCAAGAATCTTCAATGGCCGGAGCGAAAGCTCCGGCCATTTTTTGCAAAATCCCCCTCGTCTCTCAGCGAATTCCTTGGATTTTCAGCACGATCTGGCAGTCACCACCGAGGATTCCCGAACCCGGACTTTTTCATTCACCCCGAGCCGGCTTCCAGTCACTCTCCAGCCATGAATTTTCCCCGCCTGCTCGTCCTTGCCATCGCCATGGCCTTCGTTCTTCCTGCCGACGCAGGGGGCAAAAAGAACAAGGACGCCATCATCGCCTTCCACATGGAAACCGATCCCGGTGACAACCACACGATGATCTTTACCCAGTTCGTCGCCGGAAAAGAACGGGTCTTCCGCCGCATGCCCGAAGTCGGAACCAAGGACATCGAATCCTTCAATCCCTTCCCCTCGCAGGATGGCGAGGGCTTCGGAATCGTCTTCAAGGTCAAGACCGCCGCCAAACACCGTCTCGCCGCGGTCACCGCCAATAGCTCAGGCCGCTGGTTCATCGCCAGAATCAATGGCCGCATCGTCGATGGCGTCATCGTCGACCAACAAATCAACGACGGCGAACTCGTCGTCTGGAAAGGCGTCTCCCTCGCTGAGGTCAACGAACTCGATCAACGCTTCCCACGCTTCGGCGCCAAGAAACCCCGTGGCTGAACAACCATGATCCGATCCCTGATCCTTTCTACTCTTCTCGCGACCACCGCTTTCAGCGAAGCGGTCAGCTACCAGCTGCCCACTGAAAACGAGCACCTCTTCACCGGCGAACCCGAGAAATTCTACATGTATGTCGACCGCACCTTCGAAGGCGTGTCGTCAAAACCATGGGAAGGCGGCGCCTTCGGACTGGTTCGCAACCCCATCCGCACCAGCAACGGCATCGAATACATGCGCCTTCATGAGGGCATCGACATTGCCCCGGTCAAACGTGACAAGGCCGGCAATCCCCTCGACCTCGTGATGTCGATCGCCGACGGTACCGTCGTCCACGTCAACGATTCATCCGGTCGCTCGAACTACGGAAGATACATCGTCGTCGCCCACCCGGTCGACACCAACGGTAGTGCCGTCTACAGCCTCTACGCCCATCTCGCCAAGGCCTCGGTCAAGCCTGGAGACACCGTCAAACGCGGTTCCGTTCTCGGTCAGATGGGCTACACCGGTGCCGGCATCAACCGCACTCGCGCCCACGTCCACCTCGAGCTCGGCCTCATGATGAGCCCGCGATTCGACGGCTGGATGAGGACCTATGGCGGCGGCACCAATCATCACGGCAACTTCAACGGCATGAATCTCATCGGCATGGACGTCGCCCGCTTCCTCACCGAACACCGCGCCAATCCCAGCCTGACCGTCCAGGATTTCGTCCGCAAAAGTCCCGCCTATTTCAAAGTCACCCTGCCGCGCGACGGCAGCCTCGAATTCGCAAAACTTCATCCATGGCTCGCCTACGGCGACCTCAACCGACCCGGACCCTCGTGGGAAATTTCCCTCACCGCCACCGGGCTACCGACCGGCATCTCCATCAGTCAGAGGAAAGTCAGCGCACCGATCGTTTCCTCCGTCCGTAACTCCGCTGGCCCCCATCGCTACCACACCCGCGGACTCCTCTCCGGCGAAGGACGCACCGCCACCCTCTCTAGCAGCGGCCAGAAACTCATCGCCCTGCTGGCTGGATCCTTCCCCAATCCGTAAGCGTCCAAGCTACGGCTTCCCACCCCATCACTCATGGACCAGACCCTCGAACACCTCCAATCCCTCGGCCACACCCTGCCCGAAGTCCCCACCCCCGTCGCCGCCTACGTCAACTGCGTTCGTAGTGGCAACATGCTCCACCTCTCCGGAGGCCTTCCCATCGATGGCGATCGGAAAATTCTCGGTAAAGTACCCACCGACGTTTCCATCGAAGAAGCCCAGGAAGCCGCCCGCATCATCATCCTCAACCGCCTCGCCGTTGTCCGCGGTGAAATCGGATCACTCGACAAAATCAAGCAGATCGTCGCCCTCAACGGATACGTCAGCTCGGAGCCGGACTTCTATGGCCACCCCCAAGTGATCAACGGTGCCTCCGAACTGCTGATCGAAATTCTTGGCGACCGCGGCAAACATTCCCGCACCGCTCTCGGCGTCGCGGCCCTGCCCCTCAACGTCGCAGTCGAAATCAATCTCGTCGTCGAGATTTCAGACTGAGCAGGTCCGCCTCGACGACCCGCTCGGCTGCTACTTCTTCAGCGATCCCATGTAATCGATCAGGTCGACGAATTCACCCAGCGAGAGACTTGCTGCCAATCCCGGAGGCATCATTGAGGTCGACTGGTGATCCCTCTTCACCACCTCGGAAGCCTTCAACTCGGTCGCGACTCCCGCGATATTCCGGATCTCGATCACTCCGTCTTCCTCACGGGTCACGAAGCCCATCTGTACCGAGCCGTCCTTCAGCGTGATCAGCTCCGTCTGAAAACCTTGAGCCACCACCTTGTTCGGATCGAGAATGGATTCGATGAGGTAGTCCCTCGTAAATTTCCCGCCAGCGGAGCCAAGATAAGGCCCCTTCTGCACCGCATCCTGATCCACCGCATGACAGGCAATACAACCTTGTTGGGAAAACAAAACCTGCCCCCTTGCCACATCTCCAGAAGCTTCCATCGCTGCCTTCATCACTTCCTCAGGAGAAAGATCGGCAACCATCTTGCCACCAGCTACTGACAAGGCCGCCAACATTTCACGCGTCCGAGTCGCCTCTTCAATGAGCGTGTCATTGTCGCTATCAATCGCGGCCTCGATCTGCTCATCGAATCCCCTCAACTTGAGATCCTGAAGGGCAAGGAAGAAGCCCACCTGACGGGGGTCATTCTTCACCATCTTGAGCGCCTGCTCCTTGAAACCCACCTTAACCAGCGGACTCTGGGAAAAGCTTAAAAGTGTCCTCCACGCAATGCGGCTCATCTGGGCATTCTCTTTCAGAGCAATCTCGTGCAGCCCCTCAAGCTCCAGCACCAGCGCCGGTGATGAAATGAAATCCGCAATTTCACGCTCCGCCACCTCGACACGACCTTCTTCATCGGCCCACTTGGAAAGAATCTCGATCCTGTTCTTCAAGACCTTGCCCGACTCACCACGAACCAAGGACCGATAACAACGAAGCCTGACATCCCATGGACGCCCCTCATCAAGCGCCGCACCTGTTAGAAGGGTCACACCCGCCTGATCGAGTTCCGCCGAACCAAGCGCCATCAGCAAGGGATCACGCGCACCCAGATCCAGCGTCGAGATATCGATTCGATTCTTCGCCATCACATCAATGATCCGTCCGTGCTCCGACTTGGGTGCCTTCGAAAAACCCCTCTCAAGGATCGCCTTCACTTTTGGCGTCCCCGACCACTCGGCGACAGCAAAATACGGACCGCGGTCATCAGGACGAGTCCCCCACCACTCCTTCTTGTCCCACTCACCCTCAGTAAAACAGAGACGCGCCAAAGCACTCATTACATCAAATCTCAACTCCTCATCCACACCCTCATGCATCAGCAACTGCTCCAGGCCCTCAACCACCTCTTCCTTGTGCATCAACTGAAGCCCCTGCAAGGCCACCTGACGGGTCGCAGGATTCTTTACGGCTTCCAGACAGGCCTCCCAAGCCTCCAAACCGCCCAGCACCCGCACGCAGGCATGAGGGATCCGATAGTCCTCACCTTCCCCGAGATGCCGTCGCTCTTCCCAGGTCTTCGAACCCAGCTTGATCAATCCAGGTGCCGCTTGCTTCGCCCCCAATCGACCCAGTCCGATCACGGCCTGCAACCGAACCCGGGCGTTCTCATCATCCAGCGCGTCGATGTAAGCCTGCACCGGCGCCCCTTCCAATTGATCACGGCGATCCGCGACCGCACGCAGCACGAACTCGCGAACCTCAGGGTCTCCACATTCCATCAAAGGCGCATTCGCCTTCGATCCATAGAGTTGCTTGAGGGTGAAGATCGCCGCCACACGGCCATAGAGCGGAACATCGCCATCCTGAATCATCTCCATCAAACCCTCGGCCATCTCAGGCTTCTGCCCTCGTTTGAGAATCTCCCGCTGAGCCTCCAAACGACGCACTGCCGAACGATGACCCACCTGACCTAACAGACCCGCATCTCCCATCTTCGTCAGATCAGGCCACTTCTCCACCTCCATCCCGGGAATTGTCAGACGTTGCACCATCCCCACCTTCACCCCCTCACCGGCGTAACGGAATCTCCCGCCACGCCAGTCGCAAACATACAAGCGCGACTCACCATCAACGTCGATATCCACCGCGCGTTCCAAATTCATGAACTCCTCCTGCCCGGCCTTGAAGCTCGCTTCAATGGCCTCAAGCGGATGACGGTAGATCTTACCCGTCGTCCAGTCACAGGTATAAAGCTGATCCCCGACCTCCCCCGGAAAACCCGGCTCATGAAGATACAGGGCACCTGTCCCGGAACCACCACCGACATCCAGCAGCGGCTTCACCGCCTCCGAAGTGAAATTCTTGTAGAGTCTCGGATACCCATGCTCCGATCCATTCGTGAAATGATGCACCCGTGTATCCCAACCCTTGCCATCATTCGTATTGTCGCGTGTGAAAAGATCAAGATAGGGGCTGATTGCCACATCGCAGTTGTTCCGCGTGTGATAAGAATACACTTCCAGTTGCGTCCCATCCGGTCGCACTCGCGCTACCCCGCCACCACGCATCGTCACCACTCTCCCATCGGTTCCAGTCGTTCCTTCCATCCCGAAGTCACCCACCGCGATATAAAGCCAGCCATCGATCCCCATCCGGCAACCATTGGTCGTATGGTCCGAGCCACGTGGATGATTCAGACCGAACCCGATATTCTCAAGTAGCACCTTGTGCTCATCCGCCACACCATCCCCATCCGTGTCACGGAAGGAACTCAGCAGAGGAGGATGAATGATATAGAGCGTATCACCCACGAAATGACCACCACGTGGACTGTCGATCTTCGGCACGAAATCGAAAAACTCATCCGCCTTGCCATCTCCATCCGTATCCCGACAGGAAACCACTTTCCCCACATCCCGATCCTTGCCAAGAGAACCGTTTCGATCCGCAGAAACATACACCGTTCCATCCGCCGCCGCAGTCAAAGCCGTGGGATATTCAACCCGCAAAGGCTCGGCAAAGTTCGTCATCTCAAACCCAGCGGGCGCCCCATGGACGAAAGGCGTCAGAGCAAGAACAAGAAAAGGTAATTTCATAGCGGAAAACCGACTCCCGAAGAGCAGGAGCTCCTCTTACGTGACCCTGCGTCGAAATCTTTTTCCCGATATCACAAATCCGTCATTTTTCCTGCTCATTGAAGTTTCGCCTCCAAAACGTAGGCTCCCAAAGTGCTCGACGCCCACAACCACCTCCAGCGCTTCGCCGATCCCGACCGCCTCATCGCCGAGATGAAGGCCGTTGGCATCACCGGCTGCATCGTCAACGGCACCTCCGAATCCGATTGGCCCCAAGTCGCCAAGCTCACCGATGACCACCCCGGCTTCATCCACCCCGCCTTCGGACTCCACCCCTGGTTTGCCCATCAACGATCTAACAAGTGGCTCGAAACCCTCACCTCATTCCTCGACCGCTTCCCCAGCGCCTCGATCGGCGAATGCGGACTCGATCGCTGGATCAAGCACCCCGCCCTCGACGAACAACTCACCGTCTTCCTCCCCCAACTCGCCCTCGCCCGCGAACGCAATCTCCCCATCACCATCCACGCCCTCAAAGCCTGGGGCCCGCTGTTGAAAGCCTTCGAAAAGGAACCTCCACCCGCCAACGGCTTCCTCCTCCACTCCTTCGGCGGCGCCCCCGAACTCGTCACCCAACTCACTCCGCTCGGCGCCCGATTCTCCTTCTCCGGCTATTTCCTCCAGCCACAAAAATCTGCCGTCCTCGATTCCTACCGCGCCGTCCCACCCGACCGACTCTTCCTCGAAACCGACGCTCCCGAAATGCTTCCCCCGGAGAAGTTCATCACCCACTCGCTTCCCGACGAACAAAATCACCCCGCCAATCTCCCCTCCCTCGCCCAAGCCCTCGCAAAACACCTCCAGCGCCCCACCGCCGACCTCATCCAGACCTGCACTCAAAACACCCAAAGCTACTTCGCCACGGACCGCTGACTTCAGTCGGCGCCTGACCCGTGGCTGCAGCGCCCCGCCGCTCCCGAATCCCCAGCCGCGTGGAAAAACAGTAATCCACCGATCAAGCCACCCCCTCTCAAAAACCCCGCAAAAAAACACCCGCACCCTAGACTGTTCACTTGAACATTTAAAAATCTCCGTCAAGATGCCCATCGCGCCCCATGCCAAGCGAAGCAATCATCGCCCTACGGAAACAACTCCGCGAGAAATTCCCCTCCGCCCATCGAGAGGGGCAAGGGCGTTCCCGCCCTGTCGCCTCGCCCCTGCAGTCCGAAGCCCCCCAAACCAAGCCCTCCCTCCCCCCCAAAGCCCGAGGAGCAGAGGCCAGCTTCCCACTCGGCACGCGGCACTTTCCCTCCGGCGCCATCACCGAAATCTCCCCCGCCTTTCCCTCCTGTGGCCTCTCCCTCATCATCGCCGCCCTCCTTTCCGAAAATACCGAAACACGGAAACACGGAAACACCAATCTCCTGGCTCTAGTCGACGCCCGCGACCGCTTCGACCCCGCTTCCTTCACTCCCGAGGAATGCGCCCGCCTCCTGTGGCTGCGCTGCCACGACACCTCCCAGGCCCTCCAAGCCGCCGACCTCCTGCTGCGCGATGGCAACCTGCCCTTCGTCCTCCTCGACCTCTCCG
The DNA here is from genome assembly GCF_049672945.1 of Haloferula sp. Lineage (NCBI taxonomy): Bacteria > Pseudomonadati > Verrucomicrobiota > Verrucomicrobiia > Verrucomicrobiales > Verrucomicrobiaceae > Haloferula > Haloferula sp. The sequence goes on from NZ_JBATWY010000226.1 coordinate 8,762, forward strand.
CCCTCCCCACCCGCGAGCTCCGCCGCATCCCCAATTCCTCTTGGCACCGCCTCCGTCAACTCGCCGAAACCACCGACACCACCCTCCTCGCCCTCACCCCCACCCCCCTCATTCCCCGCACCTCTCTCCGCCTCACCCTCACCCGCCCATTCACCCTCGACGACCTCCATCTCTCCCGCCCCGACCTCCTCGCCTCCCTCCAAACCCAAACCACCCGCCACCTCCACCGCACCGCCTGACCCCTCACAGGGGAGCGTGGACGTCCCGCCCACTTATCAACCCCACTATGGAGAAGGAGTTTTCAACTCCTTTCGCCTCACCCGCCCAACTCCGACAAACCTCCACCCCGCCGCCGAACGTCCACACCCCAGGAGTGGGGATTTCCAATCCCCAGCTCAACCCCAGCCCAGCACAACCCCAGCCCACATCTCGTTTTAACATTGGAAAATTGAACATTAAAAATTTCTTGTACCTCACCCTCCATCTCCCATCCCTCCCCTTGGAAGCTCTTCTCCGCCACCACCCGGAAAAGCGCCCCTTCCCCTGTGCCGTCGCCGCCACCGAGAAATCCCACCACTCCGTCCCGATCCTCGCCCTCAACCGCCGCGCCGCCTCCTTCCATCTCGAACCCGGCTTCTCCATCACCCGCGCCCTCGCCCGCTGCCCCCAACTCCACATCCTCCCCCGCGACCCCGACGCCGAAGCCCACGCCCTCCGCGACCTCCTCGAACTCGCCGAATCCCTCACCCCCGACTTCGAACTCACCACCCCCGACACCCTCACCCTCGACCTTCAAGGCTCCGCTGAATTCCATCCCCGACGCAACGCGTCGCAAACCAACACTGATCACTGCCCACTTGGCACTTGGCACTCTCGCGTCAGCGAGCTCGGCCTCCCCGCCCACCTCGCCACCGCCACCACCCCCGACCTCGCCCACCTCCTCGCCCTCTCCCCAAGCAGCTCCGACAGCCTCGTTTTTAGAGGCCCCCATTCGCGCTGGAGCCGTACCACCATCCAGCTCTCACCCGCCTGTGATGTTCCACAAAAAGTGTTCCACAGCCTCCCCCTCCAGCTCGCCCAGCAACTCCCCCATTTGGCATTGGAAAATGGGACATTGGAAATTTGCCACATGTGGGGAATCCACACCCTCGGCGATCTCGCCCAGCTCCCACACCAGGATCTCGCCGAGCGACTCGGCCCCGCCATCGCCCAGCTCCACGACATCCTTCACCACAAACTTCACCGACCCCTCTTCCTCATCCACCCTCTTGAATCATTCGTTTCAACCATCCACCTGGAACACCCCATTGATTCTTCAGTTGCTCTCATCTTTTTCATCCGAAAATACCTTCAAAATTTATGCAATCGTCTGATTTCAAGATATCTGTGCTGCATTCAAATTGAACTCAACCTGATCAATTCAAACAAAAGCTTAAATCGATTGATCGTTAGACTTCCTGAGCCCACTGCCTCCCCCGAAATCATCCTCACCCCCCTCCAAGCCCGGCTCGAAAATCTCCAACTTTCCGCCCCCGTCGAGAGCATCGAACTCTCCCTTACCCCCAGCGAATCGAGTCCCGCCCAGCACCAGCTTTTCGGTCACAGCATCCGTCAGCCGCACCGACTCACCGACACCCTGATCCGCCTCTCCGCACTCCTCGGCGACGACCGGATCGGCTTCCCCGTTCCCCACTTCACCCACCGCCCCGACACCTTCCACCTCGCCCCCGCCCACCGCCTTTTCAGCAACGCCGGCAGCCCGCCCCAAAAACAGGGGAGCGTGGGCGTCCCGCCCACTTATCAACCCCAACCCACACAACCCCAGGGCAAAGCCCCGAACTCTTCCACTTCTCACTCGGCACTCGCCACTCAGCACTCCGCCGAAGGCACCCACCCTCTCTCCCGCTACCGCCCACCCCTCGAAATCGCCGTCGCCTTCGATCCCCCAAAACACGGCCACCCCCAACCCCTCGCCCTCCTCACCGGCCCCCATCGCGGTCGCATCCTGAAACTCCACGGCCCCTTCCCCATCTCCGGCCACTGGTGGAGCCCTGGCGAGTCCTGGCAGCAACTCGAATGGGACATCCAGCTCGAAACCCACCACCTCCTCCGCCTCTCCCACACCCCCCCCGACCTCTGGCACCTCCAGGGCCACTACGCGTGAATCCATTTCCAAATCTCATCGGTGCCCGCACCGCAAATCTTCACTGATCACTTCTCACTGATCACTCGGCACTTCGCCGCAGGCGACCATGTCTTTCACCGAACTCAACGCCCGCTCCGCCTTCTCCTTCCTCCACGGAGCCAGCCTCCCCGAGACCATGGTCGCGCGCGCCGCCGCCCTCGGCTACCCCGCCATCGCCATCACCGACCGACTCGGCTTCCAAGGCTCCGCCCGAGCCCACGCCACTGCCAAAGCCCACGGTATCCGCGCCCACGTCGGCACCATCCTCGAAAGCAACGGCCTCCCCACCGTCGTCGCCCTCGCCGCCACCCGCCCCGGCTACTCCCAACTCAGCCAGCACCTCACCGATCAGGGGAGCGTGGGCGTCCCGCCCACTTATCAACCCCAGCCCCAATCCCGTCGCAAAGCGACGCACTCCTCCCTTTTTCACTTTCCACTTCCCACTTTCCACTCCCACGAAGCGGGCTCCGTCATCGCCCTCACCGGCGACCGCGACCACCAACTCTCCCGCCTCCTCCTCCAGGGGAAAAAAAACGAAGCCGAAGCCTTCACCCGGCAACTCATCCAGCAGTTCGGCCGCGACAACCTCTACATCCAGCTCACCCGCCACCACCTGCGCGACGACCCCCGCCTCAACCGCCAGCTCATCGACCTCGCCCGCCACCTTTCGCTCCCGCTCATCGCCAGCAACGCCCCGCTCCACGCCACCCGCGCCGACCGGCTCCTCTGCGACGCCTTCACCTGCCTCCGCCACCGCACCACCCTCGACCAAGCCGGCGCCCTGCTCGCCCCCAACGGCGAACGCCACCTCAAGTCCCCGCGCCAGATGCGCGAACTCTTCGCCGACCTTCCCGAAGCCCTCGCCAACACCCGGCGCCTCAGCGAGTGCCTCGACTTCACCCTCGAAAACCTCGGCTACCGCTTCCCCGACGCCCACGACGCCTCCGACCACCCCCTTTCCCTCGCCGAACAAGCCACCCAGCTCCGCCGCCACACCTACCACGGCGCCCACCTCCGCTACGGCACCTTTAGTAGCAAAATCAAGACCCAGCTCGAACACGAACTCGCCCTCATCCAGAAACTCGGCTTCCAGGGTTACTTCCTGATCGTCCACGACATCATGGACTTCGCCAAAGCCCACGGCATCTTTTGCCAAGGCCGCGGCTCCGCCGCCAACTCCGCCGTCTGCTATGCCCTCGGCATCACCAACGTCGACCCCATCGGCGGCGGCCTGCTCTTCGAGCGCTTCCTTTCCGAAAACCGCCGCTCCTGGCCCGACATCGACATCGACTTCCCCTCCGGCGACCGCCGCGAACTCGTCATCCAGCACGTCTTCGAAAAATACGGCCCGCGCGGTGCCGCCATGACCGCCAACGTCATCACCTACCGCCCCCGATCGGCCTTCCGCGAAATATCCAAAGTCCTCGGCTTCCCCCCCGCCATCGCCGACCGCTTCTCCGACATCCACGCCTCCCCAAGGAGCGGCGAAACCAGCAGCAAAGAGCCGTCTCCACAACAGGGGAGCGCGGGCGTCCCGCCCTCTTCACATCCCCAGCCACCCATCCCCAGCCCCACATCCCCAGCCCATACGGAGAAGGAGTTTGCAACTCCTTCCGCAACATCCCCAGCCACCCATCCCCCGTGCCTTTCACTTCGCACTGATCACTCGCCTGCCCGCCATCGCCTTGGCGACGGCGGAGCACTCGGCACTCCCGCGCAGCGGGCTCTAACAAACTTATTCATCCAATCCGGCATCCCCGCCTCCCACCCGCGCCTCCCCGCCCTCCTCCACCTCTACCAAGCCGTCCTCACCCTCCCGCGCCACCTCGGCCAGCACTCCGGCGGCATGATCATCTGCGACCGCGGACTCGATCACATCGTCCCGCTCCAGCCCGCCACCATGCCCGGCCGCACCATCGTCCAGTGGGACAAGGACGACTGCGAAGACCTCGGCATCGTCAAAGTCGACCTGCTCGGCCTCGGCATGCTCGCCGCCATCGAGGACGCCCTCGCCATCTGCGCCGAACGCGGCCACTCCATCGACCCCGCCACCATCCCCAAGGACGACCCCGCCGTCTTCGACATGCTCTGCCGCGCCGACACCATCGGCACCTTCAGGTCGAGTCCCGCGCCCAGATGGCCACCCTCCCGATCATGAAGCCGCGGACCTTCTACGACCTCGCCATCGAAGTCGCCATCATCCGCCCCGGCCCGATCGTCGGCGACCTCCTCCACCCCTACCTCAACCGCCGCCAGGGGATCCACGACATCGACTACATCCACCCCTCCCTCGAACCCATCCTCAAGCGCACCCTCGGCGTCCCGCTCTTCCAGGAACAGGTCCTGCGCATGGCCATGACCCTCGCCGATTTCGACGGCTCCGAAGCCGACGAACTCCGCCGCGCCATGGCCTTCAAACGTGCCGACGAGAAAATGGAGCACATCTCCCACAAACTCCGCCAGCGCATGACCGAGAAGAACATCCCTCAGGACGCTCAGGATAAGGTCGTCAAATCCATCGGCTCCTTCGCCCTCTACGGCTTCCCCGAAAGCCACGCCATCTCCTTTGCCCTGATCGCCTACCTCTCCTGCTGGCTGAAAGCCCACCACCCCGCCGCCTTCTACTGCGGCCTGATCAACAACCAGCCGATGGGCTTCTACTCCGTCAACACCCTCCTCGAAGACGCCAAACGCCACCGCGTCCGCACCAAACCCATCTCCGTCATCCATAGTAATTACGAAACCACCATCGAGGACCACCCAAAAACTCAACCTCAAGAAACTTTGCGTCCTTCGCGTCTTGGCGTTT